>LOER01000046.1 GCA_001515945.1 Desulfitibacter sp. BRH_c19 | reverse complement strand
CTGGCTTTTTGCTCGGAATATCATTTTCAAAGAATGTTTTCGTTCCTTGCAGGTGTTACACTATCGGAATACATTCGCCGCCGACGCCTCACTCTTGCAGCATTTGAATTTAATAATAATAGCATTAGGATAATTGATGTTGCAATTAAATATGGATACAATTCACCAGATTCTTTTACAAGAGCTTTTCAAAGTCTACACGGGATAACACCGTCAGAAGCGAGAAATAGTGGTCAATCACTAAAAGCCTATCCACGAATGGCCTTTCAGTTATCAATTAAAGGAGGAAGTGAAATGAACTATCGAATTGAAGAAAAAGAGGGATTTTGTATAGTTGGTATCAAGAGAAGGGTTCCTATAATTTTCCACGGGGTTAATCCAGAGATTGCCTCTATGTGGAAAACTTTAAATGATCAAACGATAAATAAACTTAAGGAGCTTTCTAATGTCGAGCCTTTAGGGCTACTTCAAGCATCCACGAACTTTTCTGAAGGCCGAATGGAGGAAAAAGGGGAACTTGATCATTACATCGGCGTTGCTACAACTAATGAATGTCCAGATAACCTGACACAACTTAAAGTTCCTGCCTCAACATGGGCTGTATTCGAATCAGTTGGACCATTTCCTGATACACTGCAAGATGTCTGGGGACGCATCTATTCCGAATGGTTTCCATCCTCAAATTATCAACAAACAGAAGGGCCGGAAATCTTGTGGACCGAGAATAAAGACGTAACTTCACCTACTTTTAAAAGCCAAATATGGATACCGATTTTGAAAAAGTAGTTTTTACTCACTAATTGTAGTATCAAATGCCAAAGAATGGTATTGTTATTAATACAAGGTCATCGCTATAAGAAAGACAGTAGTTTCCAATGGAACCCAAAAGAAATGGTATTAACATCCTAAGGGCAAAAAGCTCTAGATTGAAAAAATCAAATATAGAGTGGTTCATTATATCAGTAGTAACTTAGACATACAGTAAAGTATTTTTATGATATAATTTATTTGTTTAAAATTTAATTAATATTTAAATAAGCATTAACGAAGGAGTTGTTATTTTATGTCTAAAAACAGTACGTTAGAGATTGTAGCAAATCGGGAGGTAGATACAAAATAATTCGGTGTATAAACCTCCCAAAAGTTACAATTAAACCTTTAGGAGGAATAAAAATTGAGCAAAATAGACATTAAAAATTTAGGGCTCAGTCAAAGGTTTGTTAATGAGTCTACTTTATACGGAGATCTTTATATTGGGCGAGTAATTTCCCAGTACAAAGATTTATACAAGGTTGCCACCGAAAATGGTGAGCTAAGAGCAGAGATTTCTGGGAAATTTCGTTTTGATGTAAGAACTTTGTCTGATTACCCTGCGGTGGGTGATTTTGTTATGCTTGATCGAAATGAAGATGCTAGCGGAAATGCAATTATTCATCACGTCCTGACTAGGAAAAGCGCCTTTATTAGAAAAGCTGCAGGAACATCAAATGATGAACAGATTGTAGCTGCGAATATTGATACGGTTTTTATCTGTATGTCGCTTAACAATGATTTTAAGCTTCGTAGAGTAGAACGCTACCTTGGAATTGCATGGGATAGTGGTGCAGTTCCAGTTATTGTGCTCACTAAGGCTGACCTATGCAATGATCTCGATCAAAAGCTGTCAGAGCTTGAAACTGTTGCTTGTGGGGTTGATGTTCTTGTTACTTCAAGTATGAGTGAGGATGGATACTTATCTGTCAAGAACTATCTTGGTAGTGGCAAAACTATTGCATTCATAGGATCGTCAGGTGTTGGAAAATCAACCTTAATTAATAGGCTAATTGGCGAAAATGCTCTTGAAACCAAAGAAATCAGAAATGATGATAAAGGTAGGCATACTACTACCAGGAGAGAGATTATTCTACTTCCGAGTGGAGGCGTAGTTATTGATACTCCGGGGATGAGAGAAATTGGGATTGATAGTGCTGATCTATCAAAAACCTTTGCTGATATTGATGAACTATCAACAAGATGTAAATTCCATAATTGTACTCATTCTAGTGAGCCAAACTGTGCGGTACAAAAGGCTATAGACGATGGCGTTCTGTCTGAAGATAGGCTTACAAGCTATTTAAAGCTAAAAAAGGAAGCTAAGTATGAGGGATTAAATTCCAAACAGATTGAAACTGAAAAGATTACCGCAATGTTCAGGGAAGTGGGCGGAATGAAAAATGCACGAAAGTTTATAAAAGGCAAAAATAGAATACGATAGCTCGTCTTGATAAACTGTTACCGTTTGTTATGGGCGCAATAAAACAAAACTTGGCTTGCGCCAAGTCCTTAGACGCAGGCGCAAGCCTTAGTCTTTGTGAATACTATCTACCTTGTTTGAACTTATACTTGCTGATAGTACAAAAAAAGCTCGCCAAAGGCGAGCTTTTTGGTGTCATCAATGCTGCAAACAAGTTTTTTTTAAAAGTCCTCTTCAATATGAGGTGGATAGGTAAGGATAATTCTTTCCAATATGTCATTTGAATTAACTTTTTCAGGATTAACAATACCATCTTCCATATTAAAATCAAAGATTATGGCCGCTCCTTCTTCAATTTTAAATACACCAACTAATTCGCCATAACCATGGCCGCTTTCTGGTTCAGTATATTTTGCTCGATAAGTATCAAATACCCGTTCTGCATCATCTCCAACTTTTATACCTAGATTAATTTCTGCTCCTTGCGCATCTGAACTAATCTCCAATACCTTTCAACAAGGTTAAACGACTTAGAAGAAGGGAAATAGGACAATAACTCGAATTAATTATGAATATGAATAAAATTATATTTAGGGAGGAAGAATGCCATGAAATTTTGTTGGGTTACAATAGCGGTTAAAAATATGGAGGATTCCTTAAAGTTCTATCGAGAAATAGTAGGTCTTGTAGTGGATAGAAAATTTGAGGCTGGGCCAGGAGTTGAGATTGCGTTTTTAGGGGACGGAGAAACGAAGGTCGAGTTAATTTGCAATGAGGCCAATAAAGAAGTTAATATTGGACAAGATATTTCACTAGGTTTTGAAGTAAAATCAGTTAAAGAAATGATGGCATTTGTTCAAGAAAAAGGCATAAGTATTCATAGCGGGCCATTTCAACCAAATCCACATGTTAAGTTCTTCTTTGTGATTGATCCCAACGGAGTAAAAATACAATTTGTAGAAAATATTTAAGAAGCATTTTAAAATTTGAATGTACTATTATGTAGATGTATGCTATAACGTGGTTTACGGCAAAGTGTAGATATAAAAAAGAAGTAGGTTAACAAAAAGTAGCTCCTCTTCTAATCGACAAGAGGGGCTTTTTTATGTGGAAGTAGCGAAATACATATGCTGAAATTACAAGAATTAATAAACGCTTTGAAAGGAGGTGTTAAGAAATGAATATGTTTTTAGAACTATTTTTAGTTGTCTTAGTTATGACTATAAGTAATGCCATAGGAACGTTAAAGACTATTTTTACAGCGAAAAAATATTTTAGACCTGTTTATGTCATAGTTTTTATAGATGCGATTATCTTTGCGACAGTAATTACCAAAGTGACTTCAGATGGCGAATATTTATATATATTAGCTTTTGCGGTAGGAAAGATGCTTGGAGTCCTAGTTGGGGGAGCAGTCGAAGAAAAGATTGCAATCGGAATGATCGAGGCTGATATCACGGTGAGTGATAAGGATAGGATGATTACTATCTCGGATCAGTTGAGAAAAGCCGGTTTCTCGGTAAATACCATGGTTACTTACGGAATCAATGGGAACAAGAGATATGTTATTGAAATTACGGCCAAAAGAAAAGATATTGGCCATATTAAAAAAGTATTGGATAGTGTTGATTGTAATAATCCCACCATGACCATCAAAGAAGTCTCCAATGTTTTTGGAAAGGTATGTAGTAGCAGTAACTAAGGCTTAGAAATTGTATACCCCTAAATGGAGGATAGAGGATCTTTCAAATATTAAGATGGAGCTAATTCTGTTTACTGGTAATTTATCATTGCAGAGTTTAAAGCTTGGAAGAAACATTGACTCTTTTCTTCTGAGATTGATAAACAGGATTCTTGAACTTAGGTGGAGTTAACTTTAGGAGGCTTAGTGGCGGTAGTCACTCGGATAAAAAACCCTGATTATTTAGACTAATTTTATTCCTGAGTCACTACTGTTCAGCTGCTGAAAGATATTCAAGTATTAAATCATGAATGATGGTTGGGATTCTTTCATAGACATCCTTTGTTAAGACTCTTTCAGTTACTTTATGCAGATCTTTGCCCCATGGACCAATGTTAATGACTGGCATTTTCAAGCTAGAGAGTTCTTTAAATGGAATATGATAGATGACATCCCAGCCAGGACTATTGACTTTTATTGATTTAATATCTTCTTCTTTACCCGCCCAAGAAGCATAGGATAAATCAGAGATGCCCATAAAAAAACCTTGGGATTCATATGTTAATTTATATTTCTCCCATGCAATCCTGTTGATGGTTTTTTCAAAGGAAAAGGGTATCTTCTGATCAATAAACTCGTTATTGATATGTGGATAGTATGGACCAGATAGCGCTACAATAATCGACGGACCTTCTAAATTAATCCACTCAATAATAAATTCAATGAGACGTGTAGTTGCTTCTGGAAGGTTAATTATATTTTCATGTAATATTTCCACCATTTCCTCTTGAAAAGCACTATAGGCTTCTTCAAAGAGTACTTTGTTGTTATCCATCGCCAGATTATAAATCATCTCAAAAGTATAGACTTTAGGAGTAAAGGATATTTCCTCTGGTTCTTCTCCAATTAAATTACAATAATTTTCATAAGCATCTTGAAAGTGAATTAAGGTATCTCTTGAGGTTCTTTTAGATAGAGAAACCAATGTATCCATAATTTTCTTAGGAGACCTGGTAAAGGTCAACCAGTTGAAATAACCTGTAGCGGCCTCTGGAATGGAGGCGTCATAGGCTTTTTTTCGATCTTTGAGATTAACCCAAACTGGGGGTGGGGTGGCTTCATGATCATGCACATCACAAAGCTGTACATTGAGTTCAGTTTTTCTCTGTAAATCTGCAAGTACTAAGGATGGATTAAAGCCATTAAATGGTTCTCCAATATGACTCTTAACGCCTTTTACATAAAGTACAGGCATAATCTTCCCAACAGAACCTTCATAAAATATGGCCTTGCCTTTAGTATGATTAAAATAAGGTTCACTATTAATTGTTAGAATATACTCTAATTGATATTTTTCTCTTAAAGATGTCATTAAAGGAATTGCACTAAGCATACCTCTTGATAGGGTTTCTTCATCCGGCACACTAAGCAAAAGAATATTACCGGAAAAGTCTTTTTCTTCTGAAAAATGAGCACTTAAGACCAGCTGAATTGCAGCACCAGACTTCATATCTGCAGTACCGCGACCAAAAGTCCATTCTCCAGAGTCAAGATCTTTCCTCGCTTGCAGGGGGAGGTGACGCTTCTTAAATGCCACTTCTAATTCATCAGGTCTTAGGGCAATAGATTTTAACGTTCCATATTCTTCAATATCTATAGCGTCGTGATGATGAATCATGACGATAGTCTTATTACCTTTTCCATTTACTAATGACCAAACAACACTTCTCTGATGAGGGTCATTATCAATGGGATAAGTGCCACAGAGATCACTATTTTCATAGAAATAGGGTTGTTCCTTAATCCAGTGTAGAATCTGCTCCTCAATATAGGTTTCCCTTAAAGTATTGGTATCACTTTGTGTTGCCAAAAGGCGAAGAAATAATGGACGAATCTTCTCTTCAAACATAATGACTCCTTTCTGTAAATTACTTATATTCGTTTGAAACGGAAT
Organism: Desulfitibacter sp. BRH_c19; assembly: GCA_001515945.1. Taxonomy (NCBI): domain Bacteria; kingdom Bacillati; phylum Bacillota; class Clostridia; order Neomoorellales; family Desulfitibacteraceae; genus Desulfitibacter; species Desulfitibacter sp. BRH_c19. The sequence goes on along the minus strand of LOER01000046.1, from coordinate 270,295 downwards.
GAGTATAAAGCATTACGTTTGTGCGGGTTATTTCTGCTTATAATCATAATAATGAAAGGTACAATAGCTCGAACTATTTCTACGTGTTATTCGATATTAACTTGCATATTCCTGCTAATAGCATTTCACCTTTCTCTTATGCCCACTATATTTTTCATATTTCAGAACTGCCGGTTGTAGCTTCAGGATGGCTATTATCAGGGATTGGTGGACTAAGTGGCCAACTTTAGGAGCATGGAGGAGGGGCAAGGGGCATTGTCTTTGCTGTGTTAGTAGCAACTTTTATTCCTATGGTTGTGAATAATGTAGGTGGGGGCAGTACTGGTTGGGCATGGCTTGTTCCCCAATCATGGTTTCGCATTACCATACCATTTGGGGATAATAACTTTTGGCTTCTAGCCGTTTTTATTATAATATCTGCTATACCTATGATACTAGCATAATAAAGGGACCATCTTAGCTTGGGCTCTAGGTATGGCCTTTATTGGCGGTGCAATTGGCATAATTACACCCAATATATCTGACAGTATAAGTGAAATGTTAGTAAGTATGAGTGCTTGGGCAGAAATGATGGCAAAGCTTGGTAATAGAGAAGGCTTCATTGGCAGCTTCTATCTATATATTAGGGCTTATGGGTGGGATGCCTGTCTATGGAATTATAACTGTACTCAAGCTTAAAAAGGAAGAAGCAGAGCATTTTACTGAGATAGTATTGGCAAAACCAGCGATAGTGAACTCGTTCACCAAAGCTGAACATTGGGGAATCAGATGGAGACTCTATTCCACCTGATTTAGAGCCCACTTATAGAAGTGGGGGTCTTAACCCATATAAAATATTTGTGGAATTAACGGCATGATCTACCATATAATTAACTTTTTGCTATATCTGATAAAAAAACTCTTTATAATAGAGGTAAGAAGCAAGTCTTTGTCAAATCCATACTATAACAGCAAAACTATTAAGCTTGTTGGTACAAACTTAGGTATGTAACATTACAGCACCAAGGCTGATAGTATTAAATCTAACAAGAATGAATAGGATATAAGAGGTAGATATATAACTCTAAAGACTAAGCGGAGGAACGCTAATTTATAAAAAGGAGGAGTGAGAGAATGGAGAATAGGAGACTAGTAATGATACCAGGTCCAACACCGGTCATAGACTCTATTCAGAAACAGATGGGAAGGCCAACAGCGGCTTTTGGTGATCCAGACTTTGTAAAGGATTACAAAGAGGTAATAGCTGACCTTAAAGAAATGTGGGGTACAGAAGGTGAAGTCTTTGTTATAGCTGGTAGTGGAACTATTGCCATGGAGATGGCAATTGCAAACACTACCAAAAAGGGTGACAATGTATTAATAATATCTCATGGTTACTTTGGTGACAGGTTTATTGACCTATGTGAAAGAAAGGGTATACATGTCGATGTATTATCTAGTGAATGGGGTAAAATAGTACCCGTGTCGGAAATTGAAAAGAAGTTAAGTGAAAAAACATACCAGGCACTTACTGTCACCCACGTTGACACAGCAACAGGAGTCTGCGCTCCCATCGAAGAGATTGGTAAGGCAGTTGCCAAATTCGAGGAGACCTTATATATAGTTGACGGAGTTTGTGCAACAGCAGCTATACCAGAGTCGGTTGATAAGATGGGAATAGATGTATTATTAACTGGATCTCAGAAAGCATTTGGAGTACCACCAGGGCTGGCTATTGTTTGGGCTGGACCGAAAGCCATGGAAAGAAGGGGTGTTTTAGGAACAATACCAGAATTTTATGCAGACTTTGATAAATGGCTACCAATTATGAACAATCCTGCATTGTATTTTGCTACACCTGCCGTTAACTTGGTATGGGCAATGAAGGAAGCAATCAGAATAATTAAAGAAGAAGGCTTGGAAAATAGATATGCAAGACATATAAAAGTTGCAAAAGCTATGCAGTCTGCCTTAGAAACTATAGGGCTAAAAGTATTAGCAGAACCTGATTGCAGGGCAGTTACATTATCAAATCTAATTTATCCAAAGGGTCTAGATGATGCAGAATTTAGGAATATTATGCTAAAAGAAGGAGTAGTTGTTGCTGGTGGACTTGGACCATATAAGGGCAAAATGTTTAGACTAGGCCATATGGGAAACACAGACACCCATGAGTTGGTAGCTGTTATGGCTGCAATAGAAAGAACCTTGTATAAAATGGGTGTTAATATCGAACTTGGCAAAGGTGTGGGAGTTTTACAAAAGGGACTGCTTGAATAGTAATAAAATAGTAATAAAACCGCAAGAACCTTGACATCCCCATGTCAAGGTTTTTGCTTGCTAATTATTGAAAGAATATTGAATATAAGAAAGACTTTAAGTAGTTTTATGATATACAAAATGAAGTTTGTTCATTATGCATTGAAGTGAGGAATCAAAAGTGTTAATATAAAACAGATTATGGTTATTAAATTTAGAATTTATAAATAATAATGCGACTTAATAAAGGGAGATGCGAAGCATGATAAAAAATATAATAGTAAGAAGGCCCTCACAAAACTTTGCTGATGGTATTACAACATCTGGTTTGGGAAAGCCAAATTACGAGTTGGCACAGAAACAACATGAAGATTATATTGAAGCGTTTAAAAAATGTGGATGTAGCGTGATTATATTAGAAGCAGATGACAGGTATCCTGATTCAACATTTGTTGAGGATGTTGCAATTGTAACAGAAAAATGTGCCATAATTACAAAACCCGGTGCAGATTCTAGAAAAGGAGAGGAAATAGAGGTAATTGGAGCTTTAAGGGCTTTCTACGACAACATAGAGTACTTAACAGATGATGCATGTCTTGATGGTGGGGATATTTTACGGATTGATAATCATTTTTATATAGGAATTTCAAAAAGAACAGACTCAGAAGGTGCAAAGCAACTTACTGGGATATTAAATAAATATGGTTATACTGCTTCAACAGTACCAGTAAAGCATATTCTTCATCTTAAAACTGGTGTAGTCTATGTAGAAAACAATACGCTGATTGCTACGGGCGAGTTCATAGATAATGTGGCATTCAAAGATTTTAAAATGATAAAGGTAGATGAAGATGAGGCTTATTCAGCAAACTGTATATTGGTAAATGGTTATCTTATAATTCCGAAAGGTTTTAAAAAGACAAAAAAAGCTCTCTTAGGTGCAGGCTTTGAAATTATTGAAGTTGATATGTCAGAGTTTGAAAAAATGGATGGAGGACTTACATGCCTTTCATTAAGAATACCTATGGAGAATTCACCAAATCACCCTTGACTCTCCCGTTAGGGGAGCATTTATATTGAAACCATAAACAAATAATGTGTATGGAGTGAGAAATTGTGTATCGAATAGGACTATTCTCAAAAATCAACAAAGTAACTGTCAAAACTCTAAGATATTATGATGAAATGGGGTTACTAAAACCTGCTTTTGTAGATAGAGAAAATGGTTATCGGTACTATACTTCTGAGCAACTGCCAAAGCTCCACAAGATTATAGCTCTTCGTCAAATCGGGTTTTCAATCGATGAAATTCTAGCAATATTAAACGGCCGAAATATTGCCGGAGTTTTTATGGAACGAAAACTGGAGCTTGAAGAATTAATTGAAGACAACCAACAACAGCTCTCACAAATTACGCATTATCTTGAAAAAATGAAGGAGGATTTCAATATGAGTTATGAAGTTGTATTAAAAGAGCTTCCGGAGGTTCTCGTCTATTCTAAACGGATGGTTATCCCAAATTATGATTATTACTTTGATATTATTCCAAAGATAGGGGAGGAAGTAAGCAAGGCTAACCCTGATCTGAAATGTGCTGTACCAGAATATTGCTTTATTATTTATCATGATGGTGAATATAAGGAAAAGGATATTGATGTGGAGTATTGTGAAGCAGTTACATCTATGGGAACTGACACAGGCACCATCAAATTCAAAAAGATAGATAGAGTTCCAACTGCAGCTTGTGTATTACATAAAGGACCATATAGAACAATTGGTAATGCTTATGCCCATTTGTTTATGTGGATAGCTGATAACAATTATACACCTTGTGAAAACCCTAGAGAATCATATATTGACGGAATCTGGAATAAGGAAAATGAGAACGATTGGCTCACAGAGTTGCAGGTGCCAATAATTAAAAAATAGGCTAATTTCTATATTTAAGAGAATCACTCCTTCGAGGGTGATTTTTTATTCTAGGTATATCCGCTAATAGTATCTTAAGAAGAATTTTGTATACAAATACATTTTACCTTTACAGGAATGGATTTAACTCTTATAGTAAAGATAATTTATATCTTTATGATTGCAGTATTTAAGATTGTTAGCTGATTATTTTGGAGAAATCTAGACGATAAGTGTATTTTGTAATATATTTGAGTACTATAAACAATAGGGAAAGTTAGATTATAATATTAGATTAGACTCTCACTAGTGACTGGGGGGAATTTATAAAGATATAAGTTTTCTTACTCTGTATGATGAGGAGGTAATAGAATGGAAAGAAAGATCAATAAAGTGTTAGTAGCTAACCGTGGTGTGCCAGCGGTAAGAATCATGCATACCTGCCGGGATCTAAAAATAAAGAATGCTGCAGTTTATAGTACTCCAGACCGTCTTTCACAGCATGTCCACATGGCAGATTCTGCAGTACATATTGGTGATGCGCCGCCGGGTGATTCATATCTAAATATTGATAAAATCATAGACGCTGCCCTAAAGACAAGCTCAGATGCTGTACATCCAGGGTGGGGTTTTCTCGCTGAAAATGATCTTTTTGCTCGAAAAGTGATGGAGGCAGGGTTAATCTGGATCGGGCCGCCACCTGAAGTGATTCGCGCAATGGGGGATAAAATTGAATCAAAAAAAGTAGCTGCATCCATAGGTATTCCTGTAATACCAGGAAGTGATAACCTTACTACTGTTGAAGAGATCACACATTGGATGGAAAGTGAGAGAGTTGACTTTCCCATTATGATTAAAGCCTCTGCAGGGGGTGGAGGTAAGGGAATGCTCAAGGTTGAAAACAATGAACAAATTGGGGAAGCTCTTTCACAGGTTCGCTCCGAAGGAATGAAGTCTTTTGGAGATGATAGGGTGCTTGTAGAAAAATATATAGAGCGTGGACGACACATTGAAGTGCAGATTGTCGCTGATGAATATGGTAATGTTGTTCACCTTTATGAACGAGAATGTACCATTCAGAGACGCAACCAAAAAATCGTTGAGGAAACTCCATCTCCATCGTTAGATACAGGATTACGTCGAGAATTTTGCAATGCTGCTGTAAGACTGATGCAAAAAATTGGATATGTATCTGCAGGGACTGTTGAGTTTATTTTTGATGCACCCAAAAGGAAGTTTTATTTTCTGGAAGTAAACACTAGGCTACAGGTAGAGCATGGTATTACTGAATTGACTACTGGGTTGGACATAGTTGGTATTATGATAGACATAGCTAAGGGGAAACCCCTGCCATTTATGCAATCTGATATAGTATCAAATAGATGGTCACTTGAAGTCCGCTTAAATGCTGAAGACCCTCGCCAATTTAGTCCATCCTTTGGTACTATCACACGGATGCATTCACCTCAAGGACCAGCTGTTAGAATATCTCCTGGGTTCTATGAAGGAGCAGAAATACCTCCATACTATGATTCCTTAGTTATGCTCATTATGGCTACGGGTGCTGATCGTAGGGATGCAATTAGAGTTATGGACAGGGCTATCAGTAAAAATCTTCGCGTTGAAGGGGTTAAAACCTTGGCCCCGTTACTCTTAAGTATAATTCGGCATCCTAAATTTATAGAAGGTGAATTTTCTACTCGTTTTATAGAAGAACATATGGAGGAACTTGTTTCCAAGTTTATTGAAAAAGATAGTGAAGATGAGATGCTTAAGGTAGCAAAGTATGTAGCTGAAGTTTCAGCATTAGGCACTCCAAAATGGATTTGAGGTGTAATTTGATGAAGGATTATATATTTGTAGAACCAGGCATGGCACCCCGAGAGATTATCAATCGGATAAGATCTTTAGAAGGCATATGTTTAACCTCTACTTCGATGAGAGATGCTGGACAGTCTGATTATAAAAATCGGCTTCGTAGTTATGACTTAAATACCCTTGCTCCCCATTATAATAAGATGGGTTTGTTAAGTGTAGAAAGCCACGGAGGTGCAAGGTGGCACGTTGGGGTAATGAATAGAAAGGAAAGCCCATTCGAAGAAATGGAACAATTAAGAAAAGCAATGCCACGTGTGTTACTTCAGACATTAGTTAGAGAAACTAACCTGTGGGGCTACCGTCCATATCCTCCAAATATAATTAAATATGTTGCTGCTAATGTTGATATAGATGTATGGAGGTGTTTTTCCTTTTTAAATGATGTAAGAAATATGCGTGCATTGGCAGAAGAAGTCATGAAGAGGGGTAGACTCTTTGAACCAACCATATGTTTTACCCAATCAGATTGGGCAACAAACAGCTATTACCTTCAAGTGGTTGATGATATTGTTGGGCTCTGTGCAGGTACCAATGAAATTATTCTTTGTGTAAAGGATATGGCGGGAGTCGGCAGCCCGCAACGAATAAGTAGCCTTATAGATACCATCAAGCAAAAATATCCTGATCTTGTAATTCAATATCACAGACATGCTACGGATGGATTGGCGGTTCCTGCTCTAGTGGCAGCTGCCAAGGCTGGTGCAAAGGCTCTAGATGTTCAGGAGGATTCACTAACACGTTTTTACGGTCAACCACCAATTTTAGCAGTTCGAGCACTTTTAGAAGAAGAAGGGATTTCAGTAAACCTCAACTTAAATGAGGCAGAGATAGCTGTTCACAAAGTACGTGACTGGATTGGAGATTATGATTGGGCAGAATCACCATTTAAAGGATTTGATTATACTGTAGTTGATCATAGAATGCCAGGAGGTGCATTTCCCAGTTCTTTTGAACAGGCTGAAAAAGGTCGATTTCTGCATCTTATGCCAGATATTTTAACTATGATGTCTCTGTACAATAGAATTATTAAATATCTTGATGTTACTCCTGGCTCTCAAATTACCTGGGTAACCTGTAGTGGTATTATAAATAAATACCAAAAGGAAAAGGGCGAGACAGGAGTAAGGCATATTATTCAACTTTTAAAAAAGTTTGTTGAAGAGGGTAAACAAGATATTGAGGCTATGAGCGAAGAAGAGCAGGAGGAGCTTTACCTACTTTTTAGACAAACTACAGGTGACTTTAAAAACCTTATCCTGGGAAAATATGGCAAACTTCCAATGGGATGGCCTGAGGACTGGGTTTATAGGAGTACCTTTGGTGATGAATGGAAGAAGCATGTGGCGAATCGAAGCGAACTGTCTCCTTTAGATTTATTAGAGGAAGAGAATCTTGGAAAGCTAAAGAGTGATCTTATTGAGGCCTTGGGTAGACAACCTGAAGAGGATGAGTTTATTCTTTATCTTATGCATCCTAAGGATAGCTTGGAGTTTATTCGATTCAGAGAAAACTACGGAGAAGCTCCATTAGTTTTACCGACATCTGTCTGGCGTGAAGGTTTACTAAAGCCTGGGTGCAAAGTTGAATTTGAGTTTTGGGGCAAGCCTTGTACTATAGAGCTTGTTTCAATAGGTAGTGAACATGAGGGTTATGTTCATGTTGTTATGAAGGTAAACAATCAGACTAGGGTTTACTCTATTAAGACTCCAAGAGCTAAGAAAGTGGAAACTAGGATGGCCAAAAGTACAGGGGAAGTGGGGTCGCCATTAAATGGAAACCTATGGCGAATTGGCAATCCTAAAAGGGGAGCTCTAAAGGTTGGTGATTTAGTACATAATGGGGAAGAAATTGCAAATATTGAAGCAATGAAAATGGAGAATACAGTAAAAGCTCCATTTGATGGTCAGGTTGTTGAAATTCACGGGAAGCTCAATGATATTGTCAAAGAAGGACAGTTGCTATTTGTTTTTGAAAAGCAGAATTAAATCACACTTGTGTGCAGGGGGTTATTTTCATGGAAACATTCATCAGGTTGAAATATATTGAACACTATCGAACATTATTAAGGTGTTATACGTCTGAAAATATATAGATTTTTGTAAATGGGGTGTTTATTTGAAAAAAATATTTTTAATAACGATCTTGTTATTGCTGACTGTAACACTATTGGGCTGTAATCAAAGTATAGTTGAAGATCCTTCGACAAGTGATGAACCTGGAATTATCGGATATGTTATGGATAAAGAAGGTGGAAGAATACTTGTAGTTAATCCAAAGGCATAAGATTTTAGTGCAACAGGAGGTATTTCGGAATATTATGATGCTATTTGGTTTGCGAATGCTCCTGAGGACATTGACGTGGGTGAGAAAGTGGAGGTATGATATGATATTGTTATGGACGCGAATTTAAGTGAAAAGGATGCATTGTATCAGGTACTAACATCTCAACTAATGAATATAGATAATCCTATAGTTGTTAAAAATATAAGGTATGACGATGATATGGATTAAAAGAAAAATGTATCAAGAACATGGCAAATTTATTAGTGTAATGGAGAAAATTTTTAAATGATGTATATCAATAAAGATAGTAATATAGGTACTAGAAGTGTAAGGATTGTACCGGTGATGAGTGTAACGATACCAAGTTCCACACCGACAAACCTTGTTATTGGAACCAACATGGTATCCATATTTCCTGCAGCACCCGAAGCTATAGGGCTTCCTAAACTTATTTGAACTAGAAATGGAAGTAATAGAACCGTTAGAAACTCCCTAGTGACATTTACTAAAAATCCGTAAGCCCCAGCTTCAATTCCGTAAGCCTGTGTCAACATCGCACCAGTCATGCTGTAATAACTCATACCAGCAGCAGCACCAACGCTGATATATATTGGCATATTTAATAAGATTCCAGCTAGTCCTCCTCCTGCTAGACTTCCAAGTAGAACTGCTGCGGAGACCAAAAAAATCCTCCAACTGAGTAATTTAAGGTACTGGAAAACCCACTTATTTACTCCGAAACTTGTTCCTACGCCAATATAAAGGATTACTAAAGAAAATGTGAGTGATTGATCTAATATATTTGCAAACTCTGTTATGTAAGCAGTCTTTGTCTGTAACACCCAAAATCCTCCAGCCATACCGACAATCAGGCAGCTAGGCATTATCCAGACTAAATAAGAAGATTTTTCTTCTTTAGTTTGTTCAGTACTCATCTCCTGTGCGGCAGAGATTTGTTCCTGGGCTAATTTAATTCTTACCTCATGTAGAGGAAGAAGCGATTTTTCGAATAATATTGTAAACAAAACACTACCGGTTATTGCAAATATTGCAATAACAAGACAGCGAATCCCCAGCAATCCTAAGCTGCTGACGAGGATATCATTGCTGCCAATTTTTGCTCCTAGGGTCAACATCAGTATAACTAAACCTATGTTGAGAATTGCATCTATGTAATTCTTAATTTGATGTGATACCTTGCTTAAACCAATGGAAACACCAACAGCTAGACAAATAAATGGAAATAAAATCACTTTTAAGCATCTCCCGAAATTTTTACTATTAATAATTCCCATGGCATGACCTGATCTTGGTTTTTCCTCAAATTCCAAGCCTCTTTCTCATTAAACGCTGGGGGAATGGGAAAAGAATTACTATAGTTAGGATTAATATTCCAACGTGAGTTAGTAAATACAAGCCTATTTCTCCAAAAACTAAAGAACGAAGCAAGACTACCACATGGAAAAGGGGTAAAAACCAGGCAGCAATTTGGACAAAGCCTGGGAGATTATCAATGGGAAAAAATACCCCTGAAAAAAGAAACATAGGCGTAACCACTAAAGTAAAGAAAAAAGAAAATGTGTCAATATTGGGTACAAGTCCTGTCCAAATCATCCCCAGTAGAGCAAAAACAAACCCTGCTAATACTAGTACTAAAGGAGTAAGTAACGCCCAAGGGGAAGCAACCAAGCCAAAGGCTGTAATAACTAATAGAATTATACTACCGTAAATTACTGCCTTAAAAGCAGCGTAGAGAATTTCTCCAGCAACCACTTCCTCAATACTTAAAGGTGCAGCAACCATTGCGTGATATATCTTTTGATAATGCATTTTTACAAAGGATCCATATGTACTTTCTGAAGCAGCTGCCCACATGGCGGATGAAGCTATGATTCCTGGGGCAATAAATTGAACATATGAGGTACCGTTGATTTCTCCGATAAATGCCCCAAGGCCTAAGCCCATAGCAGATAAATATAAAAGGGGCTCTATAAAATAAAAAGTCATATTGGTCAACCATGTCTTTTTAAACACAATTAAGTTCCGCCATAATACCTTAAAAGCCCACCTATTCACCGCCTAACAACCCCTTCCCAGTTAGTTTTAAAAATACATCCTCTAGATTTGCAGGACGAAGTAATTGATAAGAGATATAGGGGTACTGCTGTAGTTTGGTTGCAGCATATTGACCCTCGCTATTCAAATAAAGATATAGAGTATTGCCTAAAAGCTTGTATCCCTTAACATTTGAATCCAATTCCTCTAACAGGCATTGGTGCTTTTCAGCAGGCAGTTCCAACTCTAAAACATACCTTCCAATGTGCTTTTCAACTAATTCTCTCGGTGAACCTCTTTCGATAATCTCACCTTGGTCAATAATAAACAAATAGTCACAGAGCTGACTGGCTTCTTCTAAATAGTGGGTAGTTAAGACAATAGTAAGACCTTGCTGCTTTAATAGGCGTAAATGCTGCCAAATAATATGTCTTGCTTCAGGGTCAAGACCTGTGGTTGGCTCATCCAATATAAGCATTTCTGGGCTATTGATTAACCCCCGGGCTAGAGCAAGCCGTCTTTTCATTCCTCCTGACAATTGTTCCACGTTTATATCTTTCTTTTCCATTAAATTGAAAAAGGCCAGTAGTTCTAATGCTTTTTTTTCGGCTGTTCTTTTTTTTATGTCAAAATAACTAGCGTATATAATCAGGTTTTCTAATACCGTTAATTCCAAATCTAAATTGTTTTCTTGAGGGACAACTCCTAATTTCATCTTAATTTGACGTGGAGAATTAGTAACATCCATTCCTAGCACTTCCAAATGGCCTTTAGTCACAGGTAAGAAGCAATAAAGCATGGCTACAGTAGTAGTTTTTCCGGCACCATTTGGTCCTAGAATTCCAAAACATTCTCCTTGATAGATTTTAAAATCAATACCTTTTACTGCTTGCAAATCCCCATAGCTCTTTCGCAGATTTTTTGCCATTACGATTGGCTCTTTCATGGCAGACCTCCTAACAATTCTAATGAAAGTTTATCTAACTATAGCAATACTATAAACCAATTATGGTTTTAATACAAATATAAGGAAATTAACTTATAACAAGATATTTTCTTATAATTCAACTTAATTTTGGTGATGTATCAACATAAATGGATATTTACTAAGGGCCATGTAAAAAATACTTTTAATAGATGAAAGCAACATGAAGGAGAGGGCTCTATAGTGAATGTTATTGAAATAAAAAATCTCACCAAGTATTATGGCAAGGCGCGAGGAATTATTGATATAAGTTTTAATGTTGAAGATGGAGAAATTTTTGGCTTCATTGGACCAAACGGGGCAGGTAAGTCAACGACTATCAGAACTTTATTATCATTGATTTACCCAACCAGCGGGAGTGCCACAATTTTTGGTAAAGACGTTATCCAATTTGGTCCTGAAATAAAAAAGGAGATAGGTTACTTGCCAGCAGAAGTTTTTTATTATGACAAAATGAGAGTTATTGATCTTCTGAACTATTCTGCCAGTTTTTATAAAAAGGATTGCAGTAAAAGAATTCATGAATTAGCCGAAATCATGAATCTGGATCTTAAAAAAAGGATTGATGATTTATCTTTGGGTAACAAAAAGAAAGTTGGTATTGTTCAAGGGCTACTCCATGAACCCAAACTTATTATACTTGACGAACCTACTAGTGGGTTAGATCCACTTATGCAGCAAAAATTTTTTGACTTACTAGCAGAAGAAAACAAAAAAGGAGCGACTATTCTTTTTTCTTCTCACATTTTAAGTGAAGTTCAGAGATTATGTAAGCGTGTTGCCATTATTAAAGAAGGTAGAATCGTAAAGGTCGAAAAGATTAGTACCTTAAAAGAAAATAACCATAAGAAATTCCAAATAGAAACAAAATCAAAGTTAGATAAGAACTATTTTAATACTACTGGTGTCACTGATCTAGAGATAAAGGATCAGATGGTAAGCTTCCTGTTTAGGGGTAACATTAATTTCATCATGAAAAAGATATCCGAAATAGAGATCGCTAATCTTTGGGTAGAGGAACCAAATCTTGAAGAGATATTTATGCATTACTATGAAAAGGAGGCCTGATAGTCATGAATATGTTTTTACATGAACTAAAGGCATACAGGAAATTCACTATTATTTGGACCCTATCCCTAGTTGGGATAATTGTGCTTTTCCTTTCAATGTTCCCCTCATTTTCGCAGGAGGCAGAAGAGTTCAAAAAGTTAATGGAAGGTTTTCCAGAGGCAGTAAGAATAGCATTCGGGCTTGCTGTGGAAAATATAGGTTCTATTATAGGATATTATTCTTATGTATTCTTATATATTTCACTTGTCGGAGCAATTCAGGCCATGAGTTTAGGTACATCCATTGTATCCAAGGAAGTGCGTGAAAAAACTGCAGATTTTCTTTTGACTAAACCTGTTACCCGTACACAGATTATGACTTCAAAGCTTTTGGCAGCTTTAACCTCATTAGTAATTACTAATCTATTTTTTATAACGGTAGCAACAACTATGGCATTCCTAGTAGAAACAAAAGAGTATAGTACAAAAATATTCTTGATGATTTCTCTGACATTGTTTTTTCTTCAGCTTATTTTCCTGGCGTTGGGAATTATAGTTTCTGTTGTGGTAACTAAGATTAAATCAGTACTTCCGATCTCTTTGGGTACTGTATTCACATTCTTTATCGTTAGTGCGGTTGCATCTATTATTGGAGATGATGCTTTACGTTATATTACTCCATTTGAATATTTTGACTTAGCCTATATTGTGCAAAATTCCAGCTATGAGACTTCTTTTATTATTGCAGCAATAGGTTTTATTGCTGCAGCTATTACAGCTAGTTATTTTATTTATTCCAAAAAGGATATCCATGCAGTTTAGATTATCAGTTTGATTGGGGACATTCCTCGACCATAAAGGAATACCCAAAATAATGGTGTGTCCCCTTTCATTTACAGGAGGTTGTAAACTTATGAATGTGTTTATTAGAGAAATGAAAGCCAATAGGAAATCCCTTATTATATGGAGTATTGGTGTGTTCTTAATGGTTGCTAGCAGTATGGGTAAATATGCTGCTTTATCAGCCTCTGGTCAATCTATAAATGACTTACTGGGTCAAATGCCAAATTCCTTAAAGGCTATTATGGGTTTAGGCACTTTCGATTTATCAACTGTCATTGGGTATTACGGAGTACTGTTTATATACTTGGTAGTAATGGCAACTATCCATGCTGCAATGCTTGGAGCCAATATAATTTCAAAGGAAGAGAGAGATAAAACAGCAGAGTTTTTATTAGTAAAACCTATTTCAAGAAATAAAATAATAACATCAAAACTATCAGCAACTTTAGTAAATATATTAGTATTGAATCTTGTAACGTTTGTTTCCTCTATTGTTATGGTACAAAAATATAGTAATGGCGAATCGGTAATTGGTGACATAACAGTATTGATGATTGGAATGTTTATGTTACAGCTAATATTCTTATTTATCGGTACAGCAATAGCAGCTATAAGCAAGAATCCAAAGACTGCTACATCGCTATCTACAGGAATATTATTGATCACATTTATACTATCGGTAGCCATTGATATAAACAGCAGGATTGAAAATTTGAAATACCTTACACCTTTTAAATATTATGAAGCTAAAAATCTATTGCTTGATGGAGGTTTTGATGCTGTCTATGTAATACTGTCCGCTGTAATTATTCCAGTACTATTCAGTACAACCTATGTATTTTATAGAAAAAGAGATTTGAATGTATAGTATACCACAGTCGTTTAAGGTAATGGATAATCCGATAAAACTTGGGTGTTCTACAACGTCTTCATCCATTCGGCTGCAACTAGGGCGTATAAGCAATTCCTGAGGGAGAAGCAATGGAGGGTTTGTTCCTCCGGATTAACAAGCCAACAGTATTGTACTTGAACTCCTTGGTAAATAAGCAATTTTTGCAGTTTAAGCATTTTTGGTTTTACAGTTATGCTTGTGGCCATGATACTGTTTTCTTTGAAGAAGTATTTACTGTACTGTAACAAAAGATATTCCATTGGATAAGCAGGAAATTCAGGCTTTGCGGATGATAAAATCATGAAATGGCTTAAACCTGGGACAGAAAATCGAAGCACATTTGAATTGATTCCACCGTTGCCCAAACTTTATCTAAACCATTTTACATTACTCTGCTATAATTAGATTAGTTATTTAAACATATAAAATAATGCAATACATACCATTAGGTGAAGCAGATGAAATAGGTGCTTCAGCTCACTTACTCATAATCGGTACTAATGCATAAGAAGTTCTCTCCCCATCTTGTTATTACCGAGGCTACATACGGTGATCGCCATCATGCAGATCGTAAACAGTGAGGAAATAAGTGACGATGAACTGATCGAAGGTTGTGACGAATTCGAGTCATTTTTGTGGGAGGCTATGGCTGGAACGTGTGCAGACTTACCAGGATTCTGATCCGCAGGTTGATATTTTCTTACAGGAACTGATGGAATGGATTGTTCGAGAATGTCAAGTATTGGATGACTTACTGGATTGGACAGAGATATTAACTCACTATGTAAGCCGGCGGTTTCGGGCACTAGTGGAGGAAATCAGAGCAGCGGGAATTGTCTAATATAATATTTTTATTAGGAGTGGCAGTATGAGACAAAAGTTTATGGCAGAGATTAAAAAGCATGAGGGTATAAATGGAGCCTACGTTGAAATTCCATTTGATGTAGAGGATGTATTTGGTGCAAAGCGTGTCAAAGTTAAAGCTTATTTTGACGGGAAAGAATATCGAGGTTCTATAGTTAGGATGGCCGGGTGTTACATGATTGGATTAACTCAAGCCCTGCGTAAAGAGATAGGTAAAGAATCCGGTGATATTATTACCGTTGAGGTTGAGAAGGATGAGGAAGAACGTATAATAGAGATGCCAGAGGATTTCAAAATAGCATTGGGACAGAACCCTAGTTCTAAAGATTATTTTGAGAAACTATCATTTTCGCGTAAAAAAGAATATGTTACATGGATAACGGGGGCGAAAAAGGCTGAAACAAGAAATGCAAGAATGGAAAAGGCTTTGGTAATGCTTGCTGAGAATAAGAAATTGAAGTAAGATATCTTAATTCAGGGGGAGATTTTACTCCCGCTGAATTTGACACAGTTCTTAACTTAGTAAAATGCACTATTATAACTACGTTTAAATCTTCTTTGAAACATCCCACTAATATGATCCCATTTTCTCCGTTGTTTATTATTTTATATTTGGCGTCTTTAAGTCCCATAGATACTTGTGACCGATTGAGGAATGAAATGTACCTCGACCGGCTTTTTTTATGATATAAATTGACCCCTGTAAGAACAATCTAAATATATTGACCGCTTGGTTAGCATATGATATGATTATGATGACCAGACGGTTAGTATAATGAAAAGGTGGTATGGACCTTGCCTTTACAACTTTATGAAAAAAAACAAATCTTGGATGCCTGTCTGAGCGTGTTTGCCCGCTACGGATATGAGAAAACTTCTACTGCAATGCTGGCGGAGGTGGCGGGCATATCAAAGGCACTTATCTTCCATCATTTCAACAGCAAGAAAGAGTTATATCTTAGTGTTTTGGATAGATGCTTCGAAAAAGGAAGGATTGAAATGGGCTTTGAAAATCTGTTGGAATACCAGGATTTTTTTGTAGCCAAAGAAAAATTCAGTATCATCAAATTCGATTATTACAAAAAAAATCCCGACTTGTATAAGGTTGTGAGAGAGGCCTTTTTTGCAACACCGAATGAATTGAAGGCGAAAATTGAAGAAAAGTACGGGTTGTTGATTGCCAATAAGGACAAGGAGTGGAAGATTCTGTTTGAAAAAGTTCCGCTCAGGAAAGGCGTGGACCGTGGGCAGGCCTTCAAACTGGTAATGCTCACACTAGATTATTTTGATAACAAGTATTTATCGGAATTGACAGATGATGGCGATTTGGATGAAACGTATCTCCGAAACTTTCTTAATGAGAGGAATAGTTTTCTTTCTATGATTCGATATGGGATTCAAAGGTCAGAGGACACACCGTACTAGAAATTAAAGGTTGGTACTTCTTACTTCCAACTTTTAGAACTGGAATGTCTCAAACGAATAAAGGGGTGATTTTTATAGTGAATATGGTTAAAAGCTTTAAAGAGTTGACTCCTGAACTTCAAGACTTTGCAGGTGGAAAAGGTGCCATGCTGGCTAGAATGTTTCAGGGTGGATTTCCAGTACCGGAAGGCTTTGTTGTTTTACCGTCGGTTTTTCAGGATGAAAGATTAACTGATGAAGCCTGGGATGAGGTGCGAGTTCATCTGCAGACGGTCAGAAAAAACAAGGCAGAAGTGCTGTTTGCAGTAAGATCCTCTGCTTTAAGCGAGGACTCTGCCCAAGCAGCATTTGCAGGTGAGTTTGAAACTGTTCTCAATGTCAATACGGACGAGGAAATTCTAAAAGCCATCCATGCGGTTTATAAGTCAAGACAATCGGAAAGAGTAAAAGTATATAGCTCTGTTCAAGGTATGGACCAGACTCACCAGATAGCTGTAGTGATTCAATTAATGGTGCCGTCTGAAATTTCAGGCGTTTTGTTTACGGCTGATCCGATATCAGGAAGCTTTGAAAATATGATAGGAAATTACGTATATGGATTGGGTGAGCAGCTTGTATCGGGAGAGGCTGATGCATATCCTTTTAAATTGATTCGGCCAAAGGGGAAATATAAGGGTCCCGATGATTTTAAGAAATATGCTTCAAATCTATATAAATATGCTGCCAAGCTTGAGAAGGAATTGGGAAGTCCTCAGGATATTGAATGGGCTGTGGCAAAGGGGAAACTGTACCTCCTGCAGGCAAGGCCGATAACCACATTGACATCAGGAAATTTGGACACTTATGAAATAAACGAAAGTTTAGCCGGAGATGCCCTTTGGGTAAATACAAATGTAGGAGAGGCAATTCCTGATGTTATTACGCCACTTACCTGGAGTATAGTTAGAGACCTGGACATTGAAATCAGTTTTATTCCAGGATACTATCTATGGTCCGGCAATATTTGTGGAAGAATCTACTCAAATCTTAGCCAAAGATTATCTGCCATTACGGCATTATATGGTTGGGATGCCAAACGTGCCATGCAACTACTAATCGGTGACGTATTTGGCCATATTCCTGAGGACTTAAGTGTGCCTGTTTACCCATTTTCACGATTAGGTTTGATTAAGCTGATGTTACCGGGGGTAAGGCATTTAATCCAGGGTACTCTAAGAGCCTCTAAAAATATGCCGCAGTTTCTCAAAGACACACCGATTTGGTGCAGGAGGATGACAGAACAAATCAAAATAATAAAGACAAAGGAAGAACTGTTGGAGTTATGGAAGAAAGAACTTGAGCCCTATAACTCTAAGGCTTGGTGGAGTCTAATAACAGGTGGGAGTAAAGCTGGGATTGCTTTGGCATTCAATAAGAAGCTTACAAAGTTAATAGGAAGTGAAGATGCTAACACCCTCCTGTCCAACCTAAGGAGAGATTCAGGTTTGGCAAGTCTTGGACCGGTTGTGGGCATTGCAAAGATTATTAAAGGGGAAATGACTCGTGAGGAATACTTGGTGGAGTATGGTCATCGAGGACCCCATGAGTTTGAGTTATCCATGCCTGATCCCCTAGAGGATGATACTTGGCTGGAGAAACAGATAGAGGAATTTAAAAAGTCAGATACTGATGTGGAAGGGCTACTAAAAAAGCAGCATACTCAATATGAAGATGCATTGAAGAGGTTTCAAGAGCGTGTTCCTAATAAGGTAAAATGGCTTGAGAAGCAAATAATCAAAGCATCTGAAGGTGCTCGTGTCAGAGAAGCAGCTCGTTCAGAATTTGTAAGGGTTTTTAGAGTTATGCGGACATTTATGCTCAAGACAGGAGAACTTACTGGAATAGGAGATGATGTGTTTTTCCTTTATATTAATGAAGTTGAAGATTTGTTGTCTGGTAGATATGATTCAGTAAAGCATATTCCTTCAAGGAAAGAGAATTTTGAGAAATATAAAGCTCTACCGCAATTTCCATCAATTATCAGGGGGCGTTTTAATCCATATGAATGGGCAAAAGACCCTAATAGAAGGTTGGAATATTATGATGCTACTATGCATACTGTTAGTGCATCGGATTCTGAAACTCTTAAGGGTTATGCTGGAGCAGCTGGTAAAGTAGAAGGAATTGTACGAATCCTTTTGAATACAGAAGAAGGGGAAAAACTTTTGCCAGGTGAAATATTAGTTGCTACAACGACCAATATTGGATGGACTCTTTTTTTTCCCAAAGCTGCAGCAATTATTACAGACATTGGAGCACCACTATCTCACGCTGCTATCGTAGCCAGAGAACTTGGTATCCCGGCTGTTGTGGGATGTGGCAATGCCACAACAAGGCTTAAAACAGGGGACAGGGTATTGGTTGATGGGGGACATGGAGTGGTACAGATATTGGATTGAGGTAACCCGGTTTTTTGGCTGTTAAGGGGCTTGACTAACTATATAATTTGTACTACTATGCTACACATCAACTGAAACTGGAGTTTTTTTACTAATGAGATGAAAAATTTGGAATTACCTAAAATTATGAGGTGCGAAATGAAGAAAGTGCGTTTAACTATTAAGTAAATCAAATAATGATCTTAAATCTGTGTACACATATAAATAGGTGTGCGCTTTTTTAAGATGTGATAGTTAAAACACTAACAGGAAATTTCAAATGTATTTAAATATATGCTTCTGATTTATTAGGCTATATAGATTAAGATTGCTGCAGTAAAACACCTGTGTGTTTAAGTGCAGCTTTTTTGTGTTTTGTTTTACGCTTATCATCTCTTAATATTGGTGAGAAGATCGGTCGGGAGATGATAGAGTGAATTTATATTTAAAAAACTTCTGTAAGGATTACCATGTAAAAAAAGTACTAAAAGCCGTAGATGGAAAAATAAATGCTCAAGATAAAATTGGACTTATTGGTGCAAATGGGGTTGGTAAAACAACACTTGTTGCAAGTTAGCCTTTCTAAGCGGTAAATTGTCTGAAACTATAGAAGAGCAAGAAAAGAAACAATTAAGTGATGAATTTATCAAAACTGCAAGGAAAATTAAAAGATACAAGGATAGTATTCATGTTTAAACTTTATGTAGCTAATTTTGCCATCCATTTCTTAAGTATAATAGTTAGAAAATCATTATGGGATTGGCTATAGCTTCTTGGTTTGGGATTCTACAACTTTCAGTTATAAACCCTTCATAAATAAATTCTTTGTCTTCTATGGAGAATAATTCATCTGTCTTGATAAGCTCTGGTACTTTTTCATTGTAGAGAACATTACTATTAATTAAAATTTCGGAAACAAACTGTGAGCAAAAGTAGTGGTTTGGCCTTTTTATTGGCTTGTTGAGTAAAATGCCAAATAAACCTATAAAATTATATTTATAGTTCTCTTTTTCTCTCAGAAATTTTTCAACCTGTTTCTGCAAGGAAAAATACTGTTCTTCGGTTACTCTAACACTATATATCAAGCACTCACAGCCGGGAAGATTCTTGTAAACCCCTTCATACAAGTTTTCTTCGACAAATCCACCTGAGAAAGGGTTATCAGGGTCAGTCCTGCCAAATGAATACATTTTAGTAAAGCTGTTATCAAAACTAATAGATGCATGTGCATATTTTATTTGAGAAAATGTGGAAATTAATTTCGAAAGCCAAGTTCCTGTTTTTGTAAAAATTAAGTAAATATCTTTTTGTTGATTCATATAAGTATAATTAACTCCTTTTTATTGTCAATAACAGCCATTTTCAAAGGCTAATATGTTGGTATATGACATGATTATTACCGCGATATAGGATATTCGAAATTTTGCTAAGCATAATTCCTCACCTCTATACGAACATTGTAAGCCATATTACTTTGTCAGTCAAGGTAATTTACTTAAAAACATAAGAAGCAAAGGGACAGGTACAAAGCTTCTGTTCCATTGCTTCTTTCGCCATCCACTAATTTAGACGAAGAGGCTTAGCAAATAGTTTCAAAAATAGTTGCATTTGTAACACTATTATTGATTTTAGCTTTATTATTAGAATTAATCCTGAGTTACCACATAATTATAGAATGATACGGGACCTTCTGGAGACTCGTATATGGAGCAAGGGGAGAGGTATGTAGATTCTGTTTCCTAGAAGTGGTACAATATGGATAAGATGACGAGTAATGAAAGAAATTTATGTCCGGTATACGTCTATAACAAATGGGGTGTAAAAAATGCTAAAAAGGTTATTGCGGGTTATGAATGACGTATTATTGCGGCTAGTGTCCAGTCTAAGAAGGTTTCCTGCACCTTTAGTTCTAGCCTTGGCCATTGTCATGCTTTTAATTTTTATGAATCATACTAAACCAAGCGATGACGTTTTAGCCCATGTGGCTATGGTCCTGGCCTTAGGTATTCCTCTGACTTTGTGTATCAAAATGTTCTTTGAAAGAATTGCTGTGCAAAAGGCGACAGCTATTAAGTATATGCTTTGGCGGCTCTAGTCTTGGTTGGCTATTATAACTTTTTGCTTCCTGACATGGATATGGTGTCAATAACAAGGTACATAGCCTTCAACCTAGCTTTATATTTGCTTTTTATAGCTATCCCATACTTGGGGCGTGAAGATGGCTTTGAGCTTTACGTGATTAAGCTCTTTACTGGTTTTATTGTAACGTATTCTTATTCATTAATTCTTTTCGGAGGATTAGTTGCGATTCTTTTTACTATTAATACCTTGTTTTCTGCCGGTATACCTGAGGAAGTATATTTTGATCTTTGGTTATTGGTGGCCGGTATCTTTGCTCCTGCTTATTTTTTAGCTGGCATACCAGCTTATGGGGTAGCATATAAAAGTGAGGACTATCCCAAGTTTCTTCAGATTTTGTTGTTATATATTGTGATGCCTCTATTATCTGTCTACACAGCTATTTTGTATGTTTACTTTGTCAAAATTATAGTTATCCGTTACTGGCCAGCAGGGATTGTATCCCATCTGGTTCTCTGGTATGCCTTTGTTAGTACTATAGTTATTTTTTTCATTTATTTGTTAAAAGAAAAAAATACTTGGGCTCGAACATTTATCGCTTATTTTCCTAAATTAATTTTGCCTTTATTGCTTATGATGTTTGTGGCCATGGGGATTCGGATTAATGCTTATGGGATCACGGAAAATAGATATTTGGTTATGGTTGGAGGGCTTTGGATAACAGGTAGTATGCTTTACTTTGCATTTAAAAAGAACACCATGAACATTAAGATAGTTATATCCGTTGCCATTATCGCCGTTTTGGTGGTTTCAGGACCTTGTAGTTCTTATGCTGTCTCCAAATACAGCCAGAACAATCAAATGGAGAAGCTTCTAATTAATAACAATATGCTTGTAGATGGGAGTATTGTACCTTCTGAAGAAATTTCTCAAACTGATAAAATAAGTATCAGCTCTATAGTCCAATATTTTAATAGATATTATAGTCTTACTGAACTGAAGGTTGTTCCCCAAGATTTTTCCTTAAATCAGATGCAAGAAGTTTTCGGTTTTGACCTAACTTATAGTTATAGTGGTCAAAACTTCAGCCACCACCCTAAGGAAACTAGAGAATTGGTTGAAATTCGAGAGTATGATTACTTTTCGCCTTCATATTTTGGGTTAAATGATGTTTTTGAGATAAAACAGGGGTCACTAAGTGTTTCCTATGCTTCACAAATCATCAAAATATCTAAGGAAGGGCAAGTTATATATGAGAAGGACATTGCCCAAGTAGCCTTGGATATTCATGCTGCTAACATTGGAGAAAATGTTTTGGAAAATAAAGATATGACTTTTGTGGATGAAAATGAGCAGCTAAAAGTAATGTTTCTTTTTCAGAATATCAATGGAAAAGAGGATGGAGGAAACGGGCAGCCTAGGATAGAATGGCTAAATTTCTCAGTACTATTTACAGTTTACTAAGTTACTCTCCGTTATAAGATTTAATTATTCGTTATAATTTGTGCTCCAAAAGGGGCCCATCCTACAATATAGATTCTAAAGGGTCAGGTTTAATTCAAAACCTGACCCTTTGCATCTTTATATTTTTTATTTCTTGCCCAGCAACACTATCCCAATACTGACTGTTACGAAAGCCACAGCGAATATAGAAACCCTTTTTGTTGTTGCCTGTTGTGAGTATGAGTTATGTGAGACAGATTTGGTGACGTATATTATTAAGAAAAACGTAAATAATATTTTTAGCAAAGTAACTTGACAGCCACAGTAATATGACTTAAAATTTACCTTAGGAGGTGAGGAATTGTGCGTAAAACAATTTCAACTGATCTTATCCGTGGAAATACCGACACGATCATCTTAAATATACTTCGCCAAGGTGATAGTTATGGATACGAGATATACAAAAAAATTATTGAGTTGAGTGGCAATCAGTATGAATTAAAGGAAGCCACATTGTACACGGCTTTTCGTCGATTAGAGCAGGAAAGCTATATTCTCTCTTATTGGGGTGATGAAACTCAGGGAGGTAGACGCAAGTATTATCGTATAACTGAAGAGGGAAAAGAACGATATGAACAAAACAAAAAAGATTGGAACTTTGCAAAGGAAATTCTAGATAAATTAATCAAAGGAGGTCTTGATGATGACAAATAAACAAAATCCTATAGATAGTAAAGTGAAAAAATATATTAATAACTTATTCTTTGAAGTTGGAGCAAGTCAACAATTATTTGATCTAAAGGAAGAGCTTACGACTAACATGAAAGAAAAAATTGGAGATTATAAATCACGAGGCATGGAAGATGAACAGGCATTTAAAGAGGCAGTAATTTCAATGGGTGATTTAAGCGGATTGGTTGATGATATGCGTAAACTAGGACAGGATACGGCTAAGCAATCGGTTTATTCTAGTATGACAGCACGTATTTCAACGGCTGGAATCATTGCCGGAGTTTTGCTTGCGCTATTTGGGATATTTACGGTTTCAATGTTGTATTTTATGTCTGAAGATGCAGTAGCTGTTACAGGTAGCGGAATATTTATAGTTGCAGGTGGAGTATTAATAACTTACAGCTTGCTGACAAGAGAAACCCATAATAAATATGCAATGAACAAGATACGCGCAGCAAGCTATGCTTTATCCATAGGATTACTGTTTTTTAGTATATTTACAGCTGTCATCACACGTTTTGCTACTGGTGAGATGTATGTCGCAATTGCTTCCTTAATGGTCTTCTTTTTAATAGGTATTGGATTGTTTTTATTTTTGATCTTGACGGGGACTAATCGGCGAAAAAATTGATCATAACAGTGTGTTGGGAATTCTTACCTCAATTCCAGTTAAATGATGATTAAGAAAAGAAATGCTCCGAGAAGCAAGGGGACAGGTACCTTGCTTCTGTTTAGGGAAGTAGGAGAAGCAAGGGGACAGGTACCTTGCTTCTGTTTAGGGAAGTAGTATAATGTGGAAGATGTGAGGTGCAATGCCAAGGTAACCTTGACCTAATCAAACGGTAAAATTGCATCAAACTTGGGATACATATAAAAAGCTGAAACTTCTAAGTCTCAGCTTTTTATATGAAAAATCGTTCTATTCGGGCCGGCTTTTTGACTGGTACTAACGACGTAGTGCTTCAACGGGAGGAACTGATGAGGCTGTTATAGCTGGGTAGACACCGAAAAGCAAACCACAGCCTAAAGCCACACTAATAGCAATTTTGATAGCCTGCATGCTGATAGCCGTTTCAAAACCGTACTGAGTAAACATATTAGTTCCCCAAATACCAACAATTATTCCAACTATGGCTCCAATAGCACTCAAGTATAGAGCCTCCAAAATGAACTGTACTAATAAATCGCTCTGTTTTGCTCCTATTGCCCTACGGACGCCGATTTCTTTGGTGCGCTCTGTTACGGATACTAGCATTATATTCATAATACCTAGACCGCCAACTAACAAAGAAACTGCAGCAATACCGCCTAGCAAGAGAGTCATGATTTGATTGGCCTGATCCACTTCTTTAACTAATTGGTTTAAATTAGTAATGGCAATTAAATCTTCTGGTTTAGCTGCAAGTAGATCATCTTCATCTTCATTATCATCTTCTCCAGGGGGCATGCCAGGGTTTACTGGCATCTCTTTCATTCCACCAGGCATTCCTTCTACATCTGTGGGTGGAGCGGGGGTAAGTGAGGGGCCACCAAATCCAAGCTCCCTACTAAAGATTCGTCCCAGTTGGGTTTGGGCTAATTCTGCCTCCTGGTTAGATCCGGCTTTACCCCAAATTGCTTCTACAGTACGCTTATTTGCTATTTGCTGGGCAGTTGTATAGGGCATTACAATTTTATTGTCAATACCTTCTGCCATGCTTTCTCCTTTGGGTTCTAAAACTCCTAATATTTGAAACGTGCGGCCATCCATGGAAAGGGTCTGACCTACGGGATTGCGTCCACCTGCCAATTCAACAGCCACATTATAACCTAATACTACTACAGGAGAACGATGTTCTACATGTAATGTAGTGAAGAATCTTCCAGATAAAAGGTTATGATCCCTTATTTGCGGAAATTGTTGATTAACGCCTAAAATATCTGCTAGATGTCGGTCTCGCCGCCACTGCATCACATCTTCAGTATTTATTACGGGGGTCGCCATTTCTAAGCTGTCTACCCGATCTACCAGATCTACTACAATTTTCGGGTCGAATTCTGCTATTTCATCAAGAGCTTCTATAGTTATAACATTGGTACCCAAGCTTTCAAACTGGCTCACTACTGCTTGACGAGCACCCTCGCCAATACTCATAAGACTCACTACTGAAGCTACTCCAATGATAACTCCTAGAATAGTAAGCCCTGAGCGTAGGGGATTGCATATGATGCCCCGGGCGGCCATTTGGGCACTAAACCAAAACCTAATAAGATAAGACCATAATTTATTAAACAATGCATCACCTCATTTCTGTACTTATTACCGTACATATTCTTAATCTTGACTGCCGTCACCATTATTTGACTGGGTAGGCAAGGGTGAATTATTATCTATAGACCGCCCTTGCAATATATCATCGGCACTACCTACAACTAGCTGGTCGCCTTCTTTAAGACCTGAGATTACTTCTACATAACGATTATCCATAAGACCTAATTCTACATCTACTACTTCTATTTGATTATCATCCTTCAAAACCTCTACTTTGTATTGGCCATATTCTTCAAACACAGCTTCTACTGGGGCTAAAAGAACATTTTCAGTACTGCCTCCCTTAATATAGGCATTGGCCTGCATACCAGGACGCATCTCCGGTCCCCCTTCTAGTTCAATGTTTACATAGAACATAGGTATTCCATCCCGATCTGTTCCTCCAGCGGATACGTGAGATACTTCCCCGTAAAATGTTTCTCCGGGCATAGAGGGTAGTGTAATATTTACTTCAGCCCCCTGTTGTACATTTAATATCTGCATATCATCAACCTGAACATTCATTCCCATTTGTTCTGTATTAAAAATATGACCAAGATAGTGTCCCGCTTGCACAGTAGCACCTGGCTCTGCATTAATATATGCCACCACGCCAGTCATGGGAGAGGTTATTTCTAGTTGATCTAGTTTGCTGTACATTTGTCTTAACTCATCTTCATACTGACGAATAATTTCAAGGTGTTCCCTGATTAAATTTCTAGCATCCTCTCCAGCCAAAGATACTATAGGATCTCCCTTTTGTACCTTTTGCATATTATTAACATAAACTCGGGTGACAATAGCATCAGCCTTGCTAAGTATTCTTTCTTCATTAGCATAACCCTCTACTTTGGCATAGTAACGGGTCCATCTGGCATTGTATGGATCAAAATTTTCTGGGCTAGATCCACTCGGCATAAATCCAACTTGAGCAATCAGGTCAGGTCTTATTAAGCCTTCATTCTTTAATTCCACTTCAACCCAGTAAACATTGATATAATTGGTTTCATCTTTATCACCTTTCATTGTCACAGAATCTATAAGGTCGGAGGCCCTTTCAGGTACCAAATCAGGAATAACTTTTTTAACTTTACCTTCAACTATTGAGTCAAACTGACTAAACCTTAAATAACAAGGTTGCCCTTCTTCTATGCCTGCAAATTGTCCAGGTAGTACTTTAGCAGTTAAATTTACAATAGAATCTTCTACCACCTGGGCAACTGTTTGTCCTTGATTGACTTCATCACCTTCATCAATTTCTAAATTAACTATTCGGCCATTTATTGGTGCATGCATTGTTATACCTTCAGCTGCATTAATTGTATGTATTTCATTAGTTGCAATATTTAATAGATTGGCCAGATCATTTATTTCAGATTCCAGTCGTTCTTCATTTCGTTCAATCTCATCTAGTAAATCTGGTGCAGAGAGTTTAATTAGAACATCTCCCTTTTTTATTTCATCGCCGTCGCGTATAAATATTTCATCTACTATATAATTTGTGGTATCAACATTTCTATTACCAAGCACTTGAATGGAACCACCTGCAGTAGACTGCAAAGAACCAACGGTTTCCACACCCACGGCAATGTCTCCTCTTTCTACTTCTTGAGTTGCGTAAATAGGTCCATTAGCATCAGAATCCTGGGGGGGTGGTACTATCTCTTTATAAGCATAATAGCCACCTCCCAAGATAATAGCCAGTATAACAACAATCATAAAAACACGCTGCAACATAAGAATCCCCCTTCTTTCCTAAATTCCTTATCTCCTCTTTGTAGTATTAAGCATCGAATGGCTGTTCCAGAAGCTCTTCCTTTTCAATGCGGCCATCTAACAGGTAGACAGCCCTTTTACTGTGACAAGCTATACTATATTCATGGGTAACCTGGACAATAGTCATGCCCTGTTCTCTGTTTAGCTTTTGAAAAATATTCATAATAGTTTTACCAGTTTTAGAATCCAATGCTCCTGTAGGTTCGTCTGCTAGAATAACTGCAGGTTCACCCACCAGGGCACGGGCTATTGCTACTCGTTGTTGCTCCCCACCAGAAAGCTGTGAGGGCATGTGCTTGCTTCTTTCTGTTAAACCTACTGCCTCTAAAGCTTTTTCTGCCCGTTTGCGTCTATGTTTACTTGCTATGCCCCGATAGATTAAAGGTAACTCAACATTAGCACGTGCATCTAAATCAGCTAATAAATGAAAACTTTGAAAGACAAAACCAATAAATTGATTGCGGATTTCAGCCTGGTGACTGTCGTTCAACTTTTCCACCTGTTTGCCTGCTAATTCATAAGAACCTGATGTAGGACTATCCAGACAGCCTACTATATTCAAAAGGGTAGATTTTCCTGAACCAGAAGGGCCCATAATAGAAATAAAATCTTTTTCGGCTATGCTAAGATTAATATTGCTAAGGGCATCCACCTTAAGCTGACCGCTCTTGTATTGCCTATGTATGTTTTCTAATTTAATTATAGACACTAGTGTTTACACCTCCCTATTATTTGATAGACGAATTTATACGGAAAATTGTTCCAAATAAATTACCAAATATAGCTACTAATCCTATCATAGCACATACAAGGACAGGTGCTCTTGAAAATTCATACTCTTAAGAAAAATAATCCTATCAAGATGATAGGATTACTGATCTAAAAGGTATATTCCGTGATGAAGGACTTATTATGGCTATAAATAAAAGTAGTAGTATTGAAATGGGTGATCATTTTATTCATCTAATCTTTTGATTATGTTGGCTGGAATTCCTGCTGCAAGGCAATATGGGGGAATATCTTTGGTCACCACAGAGCCTGCCGCAATAACGCTTCCCTTGCCAACTTTTAAATTCGGGAGTAGTGTGACATTAGCTCCTATCCACACATAGTCTTCTACTGTGATTCCTTTGGATTTCCCAGGGCGATAACCTTCTTTATTAGAGGTTAGTGAATGATTTAGGGTTTCAAAAAGAACCCTTGGACCAATGGCAACATGATTGCCTATTATTATTTTCGCAGGTGGAGGGCAGCCAAAACGCACCCCGCTGTTGATAAATACTTTGTCACCAATGCTGATGTTTTTTGCCGCTCCAATAGGACGGATTTCTAAAGGACCCCAGACTATGGATCGATAACCTATGCTAACTCCACTTAGACGTAGGAAACTAGAATAAACTCGGTCAGAAATCAAGTTGCGAGGCAGCTTATTTCCTAGGCCTAGGAAAAAACTCTCTCCTAAATGAGAAAACATTAGGATTATAGCTCTCATGATTCGTTTTCCTATAGTATGTCTTTTAAGTTTTCCTAGGTAATTATCTATTTCTTGAAAACCCATTTTTACCTCTCATACTTAACGGTTATTTTCATACGGTTATCTGATTCTATTATGGCAAGAGAGGCTTTCAAATATGTAAAAGTAAGTTTCAAATGTTGATTTTTCTTATTATCTACCGTATAGTATAATGGATGTATGGAAAGCAAGGGGACAGGTACATTGCTTTTGTTTTCAGTCAGTAGTATAGGTGGAAGAGGTGAGATGGGATGCCAAGGGTAGCGAGGGCGAAAAGTGAAACAGGAATATATCATATTATATTGCGAGGAATAAATCGGCAGAGTATATTTGAGGAAGCAGTAGATAAGGAAAGATTTATTGAAACAATAGCTTATTATAAGGAAAAATGTGAATATAGAGTATTTGGATACTGCCTTATGGATAATCATGTACATTTACTGATTAAAGAAGAAAAGGAAGACATCTCACAATCAATGAAAAGAATTAGTTCAAGTTATGTTTATTGGTATAATAGAAAATACGAGCGATGCGGACACTTATTTCAAGAAAGATTTAAAAGCGAATCTGTGTGTAGTGACGCTTATCTATTGACAGTATTGAGGTACATACATCAAAATCCGGTAAAAGCCCAAATTGCATCTGATATTTCAACATATAAATGGAGTAGCTATAAAGAATATATTATGGAAAAGAAAATAGTAGATACTGACTACATAATGAGCCTATTTTCAAACAAACCGGAAGGAGCACAGCAATTATTTGAAAAGCATGCAAAAGAGCAAAATGATGATACTTGTCTAGAAATAGCTGAGAAAAAAAGTGTTATTAGTGATGATATGCTCCGGCAAATAATAAGGCAGCAATATAAAATTGAAACAGTAAAATTTTGTGATGAAGCAAGAGAAAGGCAAGAACAGATGTTAAGAGAATTGACAAAAGTAGATGGAATAACGACACGGCAGATTGCAAGAGTGACAGGAATTTCACCAAACCGCTTATGGAGGCTATGAAGCAGCGTACCTGTCCCCTTGCTTCGTCCCCTTGCTTCCTCGCTAGTTAAGGGTAAAATGATTATAAAGCTTATTGTTGTTTGGGGAAGACGAAATTATATTTATAAATTTTTTATCGATTTTCTTAATTTCTTTAATTATCTTTGCTAGCTCCTCAATATATATAGCGTATATAAAATGTGACTCTTCAGGTAACTTTCTTCGATTACATAGTTCATATTCTTTTTCGTTGAAAATTCTTAAACCACTAAAATGGTAACATATTAAGGGGTATTCGTTGAAAAATATTCCGTTATTGTCAGCGTAAAGTTTGTGCCCTTTTTTTATACTCCATGGACCAGTATTGATTCCCTTATTTTCCGATACTTTGATCCTAGAAGTCATAGATGGCAAATGATCTAGATATTTCTGATCACTCCACCTATTTTTTTCGTATTTATCATAGCACCAGCGTAGACAGTTACGTCTCCACCAGTCTAAACATTTTTTTCCATGTTTATCACGTTTAAACCCGATTAAGCCAGCGGAGTATTTACCTTTCCGTCTTTCCGGCTTAGGGCTAAGCCATAGTTGAGTTAAGTAGATAGATTGATTCCCCCACTCTTCATATATAGTCTTGATATCTTTCAAGAAAAATAGATCAGCATCAACATATAAAATTGATTTTAAATTGTAGTTATTTTTCATTAAAAAGGAAATAAAGGGAGCTTTTAAAGTCCAGCAAAATTCGTGAATCTTTCTTTGTTTTTCAATCTTTATTAATTTTTCATTTTTGATATTTTCTAAGCTGATAATAGTTACATTTTCTAGGTTGATTTTATTGAGAAGTTCGTATGCTATATTATCAGCACAACATATCCAAAGATGAAATTTTGCAGTATATCTTTTTAGTGAATTATATAAGACTAACCCTTGCACCAAATAATCTTTCGTGATTACGGTACATAGCTGATAGCAATTCTTAGTATTTTCTTCATTAAGTTTAAGATTAAAGTAATTTCTTATAAAATTGTTTTTAGGTCTATCTTCATTATAAAAATTAGGGTATATATTGTTAATCTGTTTCACAATTTCTTTAGAAGCATATATATAGGGCAAATAAATCCATTTTATCACATCATCGGATAAATTCATTATATAGCTGCACAAATCAAATTCATTACCATTGAAGTATCTAAAACCATAGCTATGATAAAAAATCAATCTTTGATTATTAACATAAATTTCATTATTAATTTTTTCTACTTTACTTTTTCGGACTATAGCAGGCGTTAAATTCACTCCAATATTCTTAATTACACCTATGTTTTTAAATTTATTAGTCCAGTCATTGGCATAAAACTGGTCACTCCAAAGACCATTTTCTACTTCATCATAGCACCACTCAATTAACTTTTTTCTAAACCATCTAAGACATCGCAAACCTTGCTTATCATTTTTGAATCCAATGAATCCTGTGTTGTATATTCCATTCGATTCGTTCCCGTTGCTGCTGACTACTTTCCACTTTTCTTTTGTTAGTAGAACTGAATAGTTATCCCATTCTCTAAATATTGGGTTAGGGCTTGAGTAAAAATATGTGTCACCATCTAACCAAACTATATGATCTGCGTTATAATTCCCTAATATATAAAGCATAGTAGAAGCCTTTGAAGTCCAAATATACTCCTTATCATTACGAGAGTTTTTTACTTTTAATAATTCTTTATCTACCTTTTCTATGTCAGATAAGGCTATAGGGGTTGCCTTTTCTAGGTTCATTTTTTCTAAAAGCACCTTTACATCATCGTGCAAGCAGATCATAAAGAACTGAAAATCTTCGTCACATTTCAGAAGGGAATTGTATAAGAGTAGTCCTTTATAAACATAATCTTTGCTAAACGTTGAACAGTAATAATGTTTCACTTTAATACTCCCTTTTTACTAAATTAGACTTCATTTTTGGGATTGGTAAGCGTACTTCATACAGTATATGTGAAACATGGAGAGTTGTTCGTTAAAGGATTTCTTCAATATATGTGTCAGTATCAAATTCACTATATTCTTTTGAGGACACAACAAGAATGATTAAAGGATCATTGTCTTCATTTTTAAAAGCATGTATCATATAGGGAGGTACCCTTAAAACAATGTTATCATTAGCAGATATATAAAACCCTTCACTAACCTCTTTAGATAAATCCTTCAAAGCTACTTGTGCTTTCCCACTAACAACTGTGAAATACTCAGAGGTTTTTTTGTGGTAATGGTTGCCCCTAACACTATTTTGGTGAGAATAAAGCAAATATACTTCCTCAATCTGACTACTATCTTGTATCTGGCTCTTCATGATTATTTTTTTTAGAATTCCTCTTTTATCTTCATAAGGATCAATGTAAATAAACTCACACAAGCTCCCCATAAAACTCACTTCTTTCCTAATAATTTACCTAAGAGATAAGATAACCCACACCAAAGTACTCTACTCCAGCACCTTCTAATCCACTTTTATTTAGTACTCTACGGCCATCTAGTACAACCGGTGTTTTCATTAACTGACTAAAATCCTCTGTAGGAATATCAATGAATTCAGTCCATGAAGTTACTAAAATAGCAGCATCAGCATCTTTTAATGCTTCTTTATAATTTGTTGAGTACCATACTGATTTCCGATCTTCTGGAATGATCTTTTGCATATTCTGAATGGCAATTGGATCCACACCGTACACTAATGCACCCTTTTTTAGTAAGCCATTGATAATGGCTATGCTTGGTGATTCCCGTATATCATCTGTGTCAGGTTTAAATGCAAGGCCTAAAATGGCAATCTTTTTACCTTCAAGGGTCTGTAAATTTTCTTCTAATCTATTTATGATTTTCAAGGGTTGTTCCATATTTATTCTTATAGTGGCATCAATAAGTTGTGGCTGATATCCTGAGCATTTACTATAGGAGATTAGCGCCTTTACATCCTTCGGAAAACAACTTCCTCCAAAACCACACCCTGCTTTTAGATAATTAATCATTTCTGGGTTTACTAGTTGGTTATTAATTTTAGGATTAAAACGTTTATCTAAGGTAACAGATTCCATCACTTCTTTAATGTCAATATCCTTTGTTTTTTCACATATAGATCCAATTTCATTTGCAAAAGAAATCAATGTTGCTAGAAGGGCATTAGCAGTATACTTTATCATTTCAGCTGTTCTTAAATTCACATTAATAATAGGTGAGTCGAAAAATCCTTCATACACGTGCTTCATTGTTTCAAAGCTACGATTATCGTAGGAACCAATTACTATTCGATCCGGATACATAAAATCTTCCACAGCTTTTCCTTCTCTTAAAAACTCAGGGTTCATGGTAAGCCCAAAGTCTCCTGCCTTTTTTCCTGAAGCACTTTCTAATACATTTTTAACTAGGGTATCAGTAGTTGTTGGAATAACTGTACTTTTTACACAAACCACGTGATAATGCTCTTTATCCATTAATATGCATCCAATTTCCCAGGCGGATTTTTCAATATAGCTTAAATCAATTTTATCATTACCAATGGGGGTACCTACTGCTATGATAGAAATTTCAGAGTTCATCACCGAGCTTTCTAAGTCTGTCGTGGCAACTAGGTTCCCTGTTGATATTACTTTTACCATTAGCTTTTCTAAACCCGGCT
This sequence comes from Desulfitibacter sp. BRH_c19, assembly GCA_001515945.1. Taxonomy (NCBI): domain Bacteria; kingdom Bacillati; phylum Bacillota; class Clostridia; order Neomoorellales; family Desulfitibacteraceae; genus Desulfitibacter; species Desulfitibacter sp. BRH_c19. Next base: position 236,960 of record LOER01000046.1, on the reverse strand, counting down.
CGTAAATAGGTGTTTCCATATTGTTGATTTTATCTATTACTTCTTGGTTCTTATCAACACAGATAACTTCATGCCCTTTAGAAGCTAAGCATACTCCTGTGACCAGCCCTACATAACCGGTACCGATTATAGAGATTTTCATATAACTCCTCCTTATAAACCATGATTTTCTTTATACCATTTTAGCGTTCTTCTTAAACCTTCTTCTATGCCTACCTTTGGTTGATAGGGCAAGAGGGTTTTGGCTTTAGTTAAATCAGGACATCTTCTTTGAGGATTATCAGTTAGATAGTCCATTTCATTACTTTTCTTATATTCAATTTCAACACCACCTACGATCTGGGCTATCAATTCTGCCAAATCGATCATGTTAATCTCTCTTTCATCATTTCCAATATTAAAAGACTCTCCATTATGATCCGAAAGAAGAGAAGCTACAAAGCCACTTAAAGCATCTCTTACATAACAAAAACTTCTTGTTGGTAATCCATCACTCAAAATAGAAATCTTCTTTCTATATAAGGCATCACTACAAAAATCAGGTATTACTCTTTTGTCATCAAGTCTCAAGCCTGGTCCATATATATTAAACGGTCTAACTATTTTAACAGGCAAGCCATATTGTCGATAATAGTTGACAGCCAGGGTTTCTCCAAGCCTTTTAGATTCATCATAACAAGCCCGTGGCCCAGTACAGGATACATTGCCACTATAATTCTCTGGTGTAGGAATATTCTCTTTAGTGGGGTCTCCATAAATTTCACTTGTTGAGAAAAACAGAAAGCTTTTAATACTTTTATCCATTCCAAAGTCTAATAAATTCTTTAATCCAAGTACATTTGCTTCAATGGTTTCAATAGGGTATTTTCGGTAAAAGGTTGGTGATGCAATACTTGCTGCATGGATGATATAGTCTATATTTTCATCTACCTGGATTGGTCTTACTATATCAGCATTTATGATATGAATATATTTATTGTTATTAAAATGTTTAATCCTTTCAGGGGTACTTGAAAGGAAATTTTCTATACAGATAACTTTACAAGGGAGGCTGAATACATTTTCATTACAATAGTTTAATAAATCAAGGAAGTAACTACCAAGAAATCCTGCACCTCCACTAATTAACCATGTACTTCCTTCTATTACGTTTAAATAATCTTTTAAATCATTATAGATAATCTCAATATCTTCTAAAATTATGGAACTGACCTTTAACATATAATTCCTCTCCCATTTCACTTATATTTTTCTTTGTTTTTTTCATACCAGAGTATTGTTCTATTGAGCCCTTCTTCTAAACTTATTTTAGGCTTCCATTTTAATAGTTTTTGTATTTTAGTAATGTCGGGGTGAGGCCTCCAGACTTCCCCTGATCTGTAAGGTATAGCTCCATAATTAGGCTTCTTAACAGCTTCCATTTTTTCATAAACCTTGTTGACATAGTATTTTAACTGATAAATCATGCCAGTACCTATATTGAATATCTCATTTTTTATAGCGTCATTATGAGCAGCCAAAACAAAGCCATCAATTATATTCTCAACGTAACAATAATCCCTATATTGTTCACACCCAGTCAAATTTACATCTACTTTATTTAAAACTGATAAGATTATATGAGGAAAAAACTTGTGACTTCCTTCGTTTTCTCCAAAAATGCCAAAAGCTCTCAAAGTAACAATATCTATCTTATTTTCTGCAGCGATTTGGTGTGCCAACAAAGTAGTAGCTGCTTTAGTGCTTCCATATATATTGAATGGTTCTAAGTGACAGTCCTCTTTAATTATTTCTTTTTTATCTCCATACTCCATACAAGTACCTATATTTAAGAACTTTTTACATCCTGTAGAAATCGAAGAATTTAGGATATTCATTGTGCCTATGATATTGGTGTTAACAGCTATAAAATAATCTTTTTGCCTTGCATCTACACCGTAAGCTGCCATATTGAAAATATAATCGGGCTTTACTTTGTTCATACATAGATTAATTTTTCTCGAATCCCTTAAATCAGCCTTATAGATTGCAAAATCTTTTATTAGACTCTGAACCCTCCATAAATCTGACCCATCTCTGGCAATTATGGAAACTTGGGCATTTTCTTCAAGCATTCTTTTAACTAGGTGGGATCCTATAAATCCGCTAGCTCCAGTAATTAATACCTTTTTATTGGCAAAACTGCCACTCACAGCAGATACCTCCGTTTCCTTACCATCTAATCCATTGTCTCTTGTTATTAGACCATTGTTCATTGATTATCTGTAAATCTTTAATAGTATCAATACCTTTCCAAAAACCCTCATGTTGATAAACTGCCAATTGATTATCTCTTACTAGGGCTGTTAAGGGTTCATTCTCAAAGATTGTTTGATCATTATGGATATAATTAAAAACCTCTTTTCTTAGAATAAAAAACCCCCCGTTTATCCAACCATCTTGTAAAGGTTTTTCTTTAAAACTGGTAGCAATTCCGTCTTTTACATCTATAATTCCGTATAATGATCTATTTCTCACACCAGTAACAGTAGCGATTTTCCCCTTTTCTCGGTGAAATTGAATTAGTTTATTTAAATCAACATCGGAAACACCATCACCGTAGGTTAACATGAATTCATCTTCATCTATATAATTCTGTATCCTTTTAATCCTGCCACCAGTCATAGTATCTAAACCCGTATCGATAAAGGTAATACTCAAGTCTTCAAGCTTATTAAAAATTTGAATTTCTTTTAAATTGTTAGTAGTCTTCAATTTAAAATCATTATTTTTCCAATCAAAATTCATAAAATACTCTTTTATAGCTGCACCATGATATCCTAAACAAAGAATAAATTCGGTAATTCCAAAATACTTATAAATTTTTATGATATGCCATAATATTGGCATTTCACCGATCTTGACCAAAGGTTTACAAGTGAAGTTAGAATCACCACTCATTCTTAATCCTTTTCCACCGCATAGAATAACTGCTTTCATAGATACCCCTCCTACTTTTGCCTCAATTCATTATATGGTGTGAGATTTTTTTTGCTAATAACAAATAACTATTTCTGAAAGTCTTCTTGTATCAGAAAGTACAGCAGGGGTATGTCTACTTTGACAGCAATGGTTTACTTAGGTATAATTTCCGTAGATATAACAAAAAGGCTAAAAATTTCTTATAACTTAATATATTTAAATACTTTAAAAATATTAGGAGGGGAATTAAGATGGAAAAAGTGTTGGTAAGGCAACTTATAGGAGACACTATTAATTATGTTAATCAGGAAGTGATACTTGAGGGGTGGATAAGAAGTAACCGAGATCAAAAATCATTTGGTTTTATATCTTTAAATGATGGAACTCATTTTAATACCATTCAAGTAGTATATGAAAAAGAATTCCTAACAAATTTTGATGAAGTAGCACGGTTTAGAGTGGGGTCAGCTGTGAAAATTAAGGGAGTTTTAATGCTAACCCCAAAAGCAAAGCAGTCCTTTGAAATAAAAGCAACGGAAATCATTTTAGAAGGGGACTCACCAGAAAATTATCCTATTCAACCCAAAAGACATACAAAAGAATTTTTGAGAGAAGTAGCCCATTTACGTCCAAGAACTAATTTATTTACAGCAGTTTTTAGAGTTAGGTCCTTGCTTGCTTTTGCTGTTCATAAATTCTTTCAAGAAAGAGGCTTTATTTATGTTAACACACCTATAATTACTGCAAGCGATGCGGAAGGTGCCGGTGAAATGTTCAAGGTCACTACCTTGGATTCGAAAAATCCTCCACTTACAGAGGAAGGAAAAGTGGATTATTCTGAAGATTTCTTTGGCAAAAAAACAAACCTTACCGTAAGTGGTCAGTTAGAAGCAGAAGCATTTGCTCTTGCATTTAAAGATGTATATACTTTTGGTCCCACTTTTAGGGCTGAGAACTCTAATACAGCTAGACATGCAGCAGAATTTTGGATGATAGAGCCTGAAATTGCATTCGCAGATCTTCAGGATAATATGAAAGTGGCAGAAGACATGATGAAATATATAGTAAGCTATATCTTAGAAAACGCCCAAGAAGAAGTTGATTTTTTTAATAATTTTATTGATAAAGGCTTAAAGGATAGATTGCTAAAGATAGTAAACTCAAATTTTGAACATATAACTTATGGAAAGGCTATAGAATTGCTCAAAGAATCTGGGAAACAATTTGAATTTCCTGTGGAATGGGGAAAGGATTTACAAACAGAGCATGAACGGTACATAACAGAAATAGTATTTAATAAACCAGTATTTGTAACAGACTATCCGAAGGAAATTAAAGCTTTTTATATGAGGGTAAATGAGGGTGGGAATACTGTCGCAGCCATGGATTTATTAGTCCCTGGGGTGGGAGAAATAATAGGTGGGAGTCAAAGAGAAGAGAGAATAGATGTTTTGGAAAAAAGAATGGAAGAGTTCAGCATTAAAAAAAATGATTTGTCCTGGTACTTGGATTTAAGAAAATATGGTGGAGTAAAGCATGCTGGCTTTGGTTTAGGCTTTGAAAGAGCTATTATGTATATCACCGGAGTGAGTAACATTAGAGATGTTATACCTTTTCCAAGAACAGTTAAATCCTGTGAGTTTTAACTAAAGAAACATTACAAAAAATACTAGATGTGGTATGATAATGTGGTGTTATAATGTAATTTCACCAGAAATATTTAGGAAGTGATAAGTTGAGCACGGATAATGTACACAAGTTAGAAATAGACGGAAAAGAAATAATCCTTATTGGGACAGCCCATGTTTCCAAAAAAAGTGCTGATGAGGTTAAAGATATTATTCAGGATGAAAAGCCAGATACGGTTTGTGTTGAGTTATGTCAAGCAAGGTATCAATCAATTATGGACCCTGATAAATCGAAAAAAATGGATGTAATACAGATTATTAAACAGGGAAAAGCATTGATACTTTTGGTTAATCTGATTTTATCTTCCTACCAGAAAAGGTTAGCCAAACAATTTGGCATTAAACCAGGACAAGAAATGATTCAAGGAATTGAATCTGCTAATGAGCTTGGTGCTACCCTTTGTTTGGGTGACCGAGATATTCATACTACCATGCTGCGTTTATGGCGTGGACTGGGTTTTTTTGGGAAAATAAAACTGTTTTCTCAGCTTGTCCTAAGTATGTTTATTGATGAAGAAGTTAGCGAGGAACAAATGGAGGAAATGAAGACTCAGGATATGTTGTCTTCAGCTTTAAATGAATTATCCAAGTCTTTTCCACACTTTAAATCAATTATAATTGATGAAAGAGATAAATATCTAGCCCAAAAGATTAAGACAGCTCCTGGGAACAAGGTGGTAGCGGTACTAGGGGCTGGGCATATTCCGGGCATAAAAGAAGAATTATATAAAGAAAATGATATCGAAGAATTATCAAAGGTTACACCAGGATCTAAGATAACAAAAATAATAGGTTGGGGTATAGCAGTATTAATAATAGCTGTCATTGTATCTACATTTTCTGTTGATAGAGCTGCGGGTGTGGATCAAATGGTCAGTTGGATTCTCTGGAATGGATCATTGTCTGCTCTGGGTACTTTACTAGCATTTGGCCATCCGTTATCTATTTTAACTGCCTTTGTTGTATCACCTATTAGCTCTTTAAGTCCTTTGTTAGCAGCCGGATGGTTTGCAGGATTAGCAGAAGCTCTAGTTAGAAAACCTAATGTGGAAGATTTTGAAAATATGGCGGAGGATGTTCAAACAGTAAAGGGTTTTTGGCGTAATAAGGTAACACGGGTTTTACTGGTTGTGGTTTTTGCAAATTTAGGAAGCACTTTGGGTACTTTTATTGGTGGAGCAGAAGTCATCAGACGATTTATTAATACATTTTTTGGATAATTAATCAGAATGGATCATAAGGATCAGGGTTGATTATGTTTTATATAAGAATTTTGCATATTCCAATAAATTTAGGTATGAATTATGTATAGAATTTTTATCATATGCTTTATAAAAGGATACTTTACTTGATATACAATTGTTTTCAATAAACCATAGATGCCCTCTTTTATCTAAGCCAAGATCAATGGATAATTCTCCGCTAGATCCGTAACAATCCTCTATACATTTATAAATAATATTTAATAAATGGGTTATTCGAATTTTCAATTTGAAAATTTCTTCATCTGAATAGTTCATATACCCTTTAAAAAAAGACTCAAATTTCATGCAATTAGCGTGGGTTGTTATTGGTGCATTACTATTACTAATACGAACGGGAAGTGCAGATATAATAATATCTCCATTACCGTTCTTTTGTAATTCAGCTCTCATATCTACTATGCTATTATCTATTTTGATTAAATCAATTGCTTCTTGGATTATAAACTCTTTATTACTATAAAATTTATGAACTTCACGAATTAAGCGAGTGAAATCATTGACTATTAGAACATATAGCTTGTTAATATAATACCTAAATTCATAGCTGCCTTCGGGTAACTTGGAGATACAGATTACTCCTCTACCGAGACCACTTTGACAGTGCTTTAAGTAGACTTTTGGAAAAAGATTTAGCATATTTTTTAAATCATCTGATGTATTATAATAAATAGTATGTGGTAAATGGGGTGCTAAATTTTCATGTCTTGACAAGTGCTTCAAAACGTCCCATTTATTAAAGGTAAACAAGTAATTTAGAGTTTTAATTTTTCGTTTTTTTAACTGTTTCGCAAGCTTCCTATCTAATCCTTCCTCCTTTTTTGTGCCATATAATTTATAAATTACATCAGGATAAGGAAATTGTTGAATCTCCCAGTTGCCTGAGTTTTTGTTAAAGATAATTCCATTTATTACATTTTCATCTAAGTTTCCACTTGAAAAAAAGTAGATAGTTATTTTCGCTTGTTCATTTGCCTTTATTACTTCTAGATATTTTAAGGGTGGTTCTTGTTTTTTAAGTAACTTATTGGCATGGGTATCCTTAATAAGGATACCTAAAATAGGTCTTGCGTAAGCTTGTGGCAAACTATTATTATTATTCATATAAACTCTCCCTGTCTAATTTACCTTCCTAATTTCATTTTATTCTATTATGTAGTATAGCTTTTGGTGACTATTTCTGATTTTCTTTATTTATCATCTGGAAAAGTTTTACAGCAAGGGTATATACTCTTTCGCCGCGGTGAATTCTTACGAAAGGAAGGTATTAATATGAAAAGAAATAAAGAATTTTTTAGAGGGTGTTTATTAGGTGGAGCGATAGGTGATGCCCTTGGCAGGCCAGTTGAATTCATGAAATTTGAGGAAATTACAAGACACTTTAGTAATGAAGGAATAACAGATTTAATAGTAGGGGAAAATGGCAAAGCAGACATAACAGATGATACTCAAATGACTATCTTTACTTCCGAAGGACTTTTAAGAGCTTATACAAGGGGGAATAGCAAGAGTATATGCCATATTCCAACAGTAGTCCATAATGCTTACCTAAGGTGGTTACATACCCAAGGCCAATTAACTATAAAGGAAGATAACAAATTGTTATTAGATAGCTGGCTACTTAACGTTGGGGATCTTTATGCTAGACGTGGACCTGGTAACACATGCTTGACAGCATTAAATAGCGGTGTGATGGGAGAAATTGAAAAGCCCTTAAATAATAGTAAGGGTTGTGGTGGAGTTATGAGGTCAGCTCCCATAGGGTTATTTTTTACAAAAGATGAAGCCTTTAAAATAGCTTGTGAATGTGCAGCTTTGACCCATGGGCATCCAAGTGGATACATTTCTGCAGGTATTCTAGCGCATTCAATTGCAGGCATAATTGATGGTATGGAAATAACTGAAGCAGTAGAAGATGCCCTACAGCAAGCTGTGCAATATAATGGACACGAGGAGTGCACAAGAATCACTATTACAGCACTTGAACTGTCACAAACAGATCTAGAGGCACATGATGCCATTAAAAAGCTTGGGGAAGGATGGGTAGGTGAAGAGGCGCTAGCTATTTCTTTATACTGCGCTATTAAATATAATGATGATTTTAAGAAGGCAGTAATTGCGGCGGTAAATCATGATGGGGACAGCGATAGTACGGGAGCTATTACGGGTAATATTTTAGGGGCTTATTTAGGAGTAAGCTCTATACAAAGTGAATGGATAGAGAGGTTAGAATTAACAGAGCTGCTTACAAAGATAGCAGATGACTTGCTCACAAGATTTCAGGACACCAGGGACTGGTGGGATATGTATCCAGGCTTTTAATAATTTATCTCTAGACATTGATAGTCTATTATTATATAATTTTATTAAGCAATTAAACCATGTAGGTTTAGTAAAGGCGAAAAAGCATGTCATAACATAGATTGTAAAATTAAAAATTATAATTTAGCCATGGAGACTGAATAGACTGCGAAAAGCAGTTACTTAAGTTTTCACGGTTTTTTGTTTTTCTAACTAATTTTAGGAGGAATCGCTATGCATATGGCTGACGCTTTAATATCGCCTGTGGTTGGTGTGACCATGCTGGCGGCAACAGCAGGTGTTGCTGCATATTCAGTTAAAAAGCTAAAAGATAATATTGATGAACAAAAAATTCCTTTAATGGGAGTAATGGGAGCTTTTATATTTGCAGTCCAAATGATTAACTTTGCAATTCCAGGAACAGGTTCAAGTGGGCATTTAGGTGGGGGTATGTTATTAGCAATTCTACTTGGACCCTATGCAGGTTTTCTGACCATGATATCTATTTTAAGTATACAGGCATTATTCTTTGCTGATGGCGGGCTGCTTGCTTTAGGAGCTAATTCTTTTAATCTTGGGTTCTTTACATGCTTTGTTGGCTATCTATTAATCTATAGACCCATTATGAGTAAAGGATATTCATCTTCAAGGCTGTTCATGGCCATTATGTTGTCAGCAGTAATTGCACTCCAGCTTGGGGCTTTTAGCGTTGTACTCCAGACATTGTTTTCTGGAAAAACAGAGCTGCCTTTTACTAGCTTTGTTCTTCTAATGCAGCCTATTCATTTTGCGATCGGAATTATTGAAGGCTTAGTAACAGCAACAGTAGTATCCTTTGTTTGGAAGTCCCATCCTGAGCTAATTGAAAGGACTGCTGGAAATGGCAAATCAAGTGTGTTTTCTATTAAAAAAACAATAGCAGCCATTGCCATTGCCGCAGTATTAATTGGAGCTGTATTCTCATGGTTTGCATCAGAGCATCCAGATGGGCTAGAATGGGCTATTTATAAAGTCTCGGGAACTGAAGAGTTGGAGGCACAAAACGGCATCCATAAAACATTGGAATCAATTCAGGAAAAAGTTGCCTTTCTTCCGGATTATTCTTTTAAATCTAGCGTAGATAATTCTCAAGAAGAAAGTGAAGTATCAGCTTCTATTGTTGATGCAGGAACTAGTATAGCAGGATTGGTAGGAGGATTAATAACTCTTTTGGCAGCTGGATTGTTGGGATATTGTTTACACACAGTTAAGAGGCGTAGACAAAGGATTTGATGGATTTATGTCTAAAATAATTGATTCATTTTATAACATTAGAATTCTTGATGAAATAGCAGAAAAAGATACAGTTATTCATAAAATTCATCCACTCATGAAGGTATTTACAACCTTTGTGTTCTTGATAACTGCTGTATCTTTTGGTAAATATGAGCTTAGCGGCTTGATACCTCTCATTTTTTACCCCATAACTATAATGGCATTAGCTGAGATTCCTGCTATTCCTATACTTAAGAGAATGATAATCGTAATGCCCTTCATAATTTGTATTGGGGCTTTTAATCCATTCTTTGATACAAATACCATAGTCATCTTTTCAGATATTACTATTTCTGCTGGCTGGGTTTCCTTTGTATCGCTTTTGCTTAAAGGTATCATGACAATACTTGCCGCTTTTATTTTGATAGCAACAACGGGAATGACAAAAATAGCATTCTCATTAAGATTAATGAGGGTACCGCAAATATTTGTTATGCAGCTTCTCTTAACATATAGATACATATCAGTTTTGATAGAGGAGCTGGCCAGAATTCTTAGAGGTTATTCACTTCGTTCACCATATGATAAGGGTATCCGCTTTAGTAGTTGGGGGCCTTTAACAGGTCAATTGCTTTTAAGGACTATAACAAGGGCACAGCGAGTTTATCAATCCATGTGCTGCAGAGGGTTTGTAGGGGAGTTTAATACTGGTAGTGAACAGAGGTTTTATATAAAAGATATTGGATATTTTATAAGCTGGTCAGTATTTTTTATAGTAGTAAGATATTTTGATATTTCAAATCTAATAGGTACATTAATGACAGGAGTAGGAAAATGAGCCATCATATCATTGAAGTTAATAATTTAAAATATAAGTATCCCGATGGAAGAGTAGCTCTAAATGGTATTAATTTTCAAATTATCCATGGGGAATCTGTAGGTATTGTTGGAGCAAATGGCGCAGGCAAGTCTACTTTATTGATGCATTTGGTGGGTGTCCTGTTGCCACTTGAGGGAGAAGTACGTGTAGGGGAAATTCCCGTGGTTAAAAAGACATTACCAATGATACGCCAAAGTGTAGGAATGGTTTTTCAAGATGCAGATGATCAACTATTTATGACTACTGTTTATGATGATGTTGCCTTTGGACCCAGAAATTATAAACTGCCTGAGGATGAGGTTGATAAAAGGGTAAAGGCATCGCTTGAAACAGTAGGTGCCCTGCACTTAATTAATAGACCTCCGTATAAGCTATCAGGAGGCGAAAAGCGAGCAGTAGCAATTGCATCAGTACTGGCTATGGAGCCCAACATCTTGGTTATGGATGAGCCCACTTCGTCACTAGACCCAAAATCAAGACGCCGATTAATAGATCTTCTTTCTGGCTTTTCACATACTAAAATTATTGCCACCCATGATTTAGATTTGGTTCTGGATTTATGTGAGAGAACAATTGTTATCAAGGATGGCAGGATAATTAAAGATGGCTCCACACTTGACTTGTTTAATGATCAGGAAATGTTAGAAGAGTGTGGACTTGAAAAGCCATTAAGCATGCAGAATTGTCCAATATGCAGCACAAGGAAATGAGAAGAGTTCATAAGTCCCAGTAAATGAGACTTGTGAACTCTTTTTTTCATAAGATGGAATCTAGAGGAATTTCTATTAGTATTGGGTATCTTAAAACTCTGGAAATAATTGAACATAAGACAAATATTGTATAAAACAAAATGGATATGTAGTGTCAAATGGTTGAATAATAGGAATGGAGTTATGATTTGATTACTAAAAACTCAGATAGAAAGGGGATTATATTAGTGATTACAAAGGATATGTTAATTGGAGATGTATTGAGGAAAAAACCAGAAGCTACTAAAATTCTTGCTGAGTTTGGAATGGGTTGCCTAGGTTGTCCTTCTTCCCAGATGGAGAGTATAGAGGATGCAGCCAAAGTACATGGTTTAGAGGTTGAGAAGATTTTGAAGAGTCTTAATAAGGATTAAGGGAGGCATAACCTTGAGTGCGTTTTTGAGAGATGAATGGATCAAGTCCTTTGTAAAGTCCTTGCCTCAAAGGTATGAATATACTGCAGAATATTCCTCAGGGAAAAAAACAAATAGAATAGTTAGATTGGAGGATAGTTAAGATGAAGTCTATAGACCTAATGGTACATGAACATACCTACATTAAAAGAATGCTTACCGTAATTAGGAAGTATTGCTTAAAAATATTAAATCATAAACAGATAAACTATGCTGATTTCTATAAAGCTATTGATTTTGTTAGAAACTATGCTGACAAGCATCATCACAGTAAAGAGGAAGATATTCTTTTTAAAAGAGTAAATCAGGAAGTAGATAATAATGCTGCTAAAAGCTCAATTACAGGTATGTTCATTGAACATGATAGTGGTAGGTTATTTATTCAAAATCTTGAGAGGGCTGTAGGTGAAGTGGAAAATGGAAACATGGATGCCAGACTAGATATTATCGGAAACGCCATAGCCTACACAGATTTGTTAAACCGGCATATTGATAAAGAGGATAATGTTATCTATGTATTTGCAGAAAAAAATCTCTCTCAAGCTGGGAGAGAGTATGTAGAAGAATATTCTCGAGAAGTGGAAAATAGTGCTACTTCAAAGAAAATACAGAAAAATTACATAGATTTACTAGAAGAACTGGAAAAAGGCTTAGCGTAAGGAATACAAATACTTAGCATATTCTAGTATGTTTAAATATGATTGATTGATTGTCTCTTTGTCATATGCGTTATTAAGTGACACTTTTAAAGAGCGAGCGTTGCATTCAATAAACCATAAGCGACCTTCTTTATCCAGACCAATGTCTATTCCTATATCACCACTTGGCCCATAAATTCTTTCTATGGACCTGTAGGCAGTAATTAGGAAGTTATTTACCTTAGTTTTTAGACTTTCAATTTCCTCTTGAGAGTATTTCATAATTTCTTCAAAAAAGTAATCAAAGGTATAGCTCTTAGCATGTGTGGTGATGGGTGAATTGTAACGACCAACACGAACAGGAATGGCTGTTACTGTTATTTCTCCACTACCATTTCTTTGTACTTCTGCACGGAGATCCACAATACTTTTGCCGATTGTTATAAGATCAATTGCTTGTTGAACCACAAATTTTTTTGAGCCAAAAAATCCTAGAATTTTTTTAATAAGCTTATTGAAATCATCTATTTTTTCGACATACAATTTTTCAATAAAACAACTGAATTCATATTTTCCATTAGGCAATTTGCTTACACAAACAACTTGCCTGCCTTTTCCACCTCGACAAGCTTTTAGATAAACTTTATTGCTTATTGCAAAAAGTTTCTTTAAGTCATTTGGTCTCTTATACATAAGTGTTAATGGTAAATACTGAAGAAAATCCTTATCTTTAGATAAACTGTTATAAACCTTCCATTTATTAAATCCATATATGTAGTTCAATGATTGAATATTTTCTTTTCGGAGCTGTTTCTCAAAGGTAGCTGCTAATTTTTTTTGAGTTCTTAAATTACTGCTTTTTCTGTAAATGAAATCTGGGTAAGGAAACTGTTTTTTCTCCCAGAGACCTTTTTTATCATTATAATAAGTGCCTATTATCCGTTTCTTTACAATATCAACATTCTTAATGGTAAAAAAAAATAAAGTTGTATTTGCATGTTTGTTAGCTTTTATTAAATCTTTAATTTGTGATACTTGTTCTTGCTTTAAAAGCTTATTTATAGAAGTTTTGTTAACAACTACTCCTACGACAGGTTTATTTCTTAACATTTTTGTTATCCTCCTAATTAATTGTGTGAATTATTATACAGGTGTTTCACTAGGGATGTAGCGTAGTCTATTGGCAAGCCGAATATTTGATTACTTTTTTCTTTGGTGGCTGTTCTGTATGCGATGCTACTAGGCCGGCTGTTAGCCTCAATAATCCATAGTTTTCCTTCTTTATCTAACCCTATATCCAAGCCTATTTCTCCTAAGCTTCCAAAGGAATTTTCCAAGGCGTAAACTGCCTTTGATGAAAGATTTGATAGTACTTCCCAAGAAAGGCCAGGATGAAGTAAATCCTCCCCAGGTGTAAGAAAGACGTCTCTAGCGCCAGCAGCGAAGTTAGTCACGATAGCTCCTGGTTTAGCAATCCGGAAGTTCACGGCGGAGATAATCCATTCGCTATTGATGTCTTTTTGAACTAAAACACGCATATCAAAGGGACCTCCATCTATCTCAGCCAAAAAAATTCCCTGCTGAATAATAAGATTCTTTCCAAGAGTATTACACAAAAAAGAATAAAGAGTCTCTATATTGGCAAATTTCCAGCTTCTAATTTGATTTCCTCCTGCCTTACATAGATAATATTTTTTTACTTTTTCTATCCTAAAAACTTTTTTACCACCCCTGCCATAAGTATCCTTAATAAAAGTGTACATATATTTTTTCAAGAATTCTTTCAAGTTTGGTAAAGTAAAGAAGGCTGTTTCGGGGTGGGATTTACTAGTGTCTTTAAAAGACCTAAAGGCTTGAAAAGTTTCCCACTTACCAAAGGTACGTGTAGTATTAATCCATTGAATGTTATTAACCTTTCCTTGGTTATTGTAACTTTCTACTGTTTTTGGCCCGGGATGTGAACCCCTGTCATAGATAACATGAGGAACAGGAACATTTTTCTTAACCCAGTTATAGTTATTAGGATTTAAACAGTATGCTTCCACTAAATTGTTTTTCCAGTCCACGTTCTTAAGGCGAAAGCAATAAAAGAGAACACCTTTTTCTAAGGCCAGAAGAGCTCTTTTTTTTATCGCAGTACTTTTGTCAATATTACTCCATGAATGAGGCGTTAAAGTCAAACCTAAACTAGGGCCTAAAATCAGTTTGCTATTTGAACTATAAATCAGCTTTAAAGGTTCACCTTGGTAATAATAAAAGTCAGCAAGTAGCGTTTCTGTCATATAAAGAGTATCAGTTGAACGCTGACTATTTTGTATTGCTACTTCTACTAAGGAGTCTATAACTCCAAGTTGTAAGATTAGTTCTTGACCTGGGGTGAGATTGAACATCTCTAACTGAGAATTGTTTAAGAAAAGCTGTTTTTTGTGTGATCCTTGGACGAAAACTTCCAAGGTAAAAAGTCCTTGCTTCGGGTTCTGGATTTTATAAAAGTTGTTTATTTCAAACCCTCCTTAGGTTTTCTTGTTTCTTTTGAGTTCAAATTATCCTCTTTGTGCAATGAAGCTGTCATGATTTAAGAAGTGTATTTCAAGATATACTATGATAATTCTAATCCATGTGTACCTTAACGTTATAATTTACATTTACTGCAGTCCGTTAAAAACTATAGGACACTCACAAAAGGAGTATCCTATAGGCTTCTATTTTTCATTAGTTTCTTGGGCAGTATTGATATCCTTCATGCTTTCTATTATTTCTTGAGAGCTAATATCTTCAATTTCTTTCTTCTGCTCCATATCCTTAGAATGTGTATTACCCACGTTTGTATTATTTCCCGGTAAACGGAAGGTGCTGATAGGCACCTGATAATTATAATTTTTACTAGAAATTTTTTGAGACCCCCACATGTTTTTTGGTGTTAAGGAAGTAGGTAAATCTATGCTTTTAGTCTCACGATTAGGTCTCATAAATTCATATACTGGACCCCCTTCAGGGATCCTCACCGGATAAGGCAAATGATTATACTTGTAAAGATTTGACTGCTCTTTTTTACTTATAGGCATGTATAGCTTTTTGGCTTTTGTCTCCTTCTTTTTGCGAGTTTTTCTGTTTTTATTAGTTCCAAGATTATTTTTTTTGTTAGGTTTTTGTTCTTCCTGTGTTTGATTGTCTACAATTAGCATTTTCTCATTAAGTTCAACTTTTTCTTGATTTTTTTCTGTATTTATTTCTTTTATTATTTCTTCTGTTTCTATATAAGATCTTTTTAATGCATCTAATTCAGCTTCTTGTAGTTCTAGTTTAGCTAGAAGTTCATTTAACTGATGCTGTTCTTTAGATAAAGATGTGTCAGCAGATAACCTTTGAGTTACATCATTAAAGTATTTAACAACACTCTCTATTTCTTCGTTGTTAGGTTTATAACTAAACTCTTCGACAAGGCTTTTTAACAGACTGTCTCCAAAGTTACTTAGAAATTTATCAGGTAGACTAGGAATTCCTAGTTCAAAAACCATTGTTGGGGTTGGATTACCATATAAATAGTTCCAATATTTAGTTGCAGTAATTTTGCCCCAAAAGCTTGCTACCTTGTAGGTTATATTTCTGTCTAAAAGATTTAAATGTCTTAGGAGTTTTTTTATGAGAGATAGGCTAATTTCCTGGTCACTAAAAGGCAAATAAATAGTTAGATTGGGATTATTTTTCGAAAAGGAAAAAGATAATAAAATTTGTGCATCCAGGTACCCCAGAGATTGTTTATCAGTTTCTCCACCATCAATTAAAACTGTAGCTCCTTCACTTGTAAGTGAATTTTCTATAGTTTTAATAGTTTCCTTTAATTCCTCATGTTCACTCAGCATTTTAAGTATTATGGTTTTATCATATAATGCAGGGAATATAACTACATTGTCAGTATCTAAAATATAGTTGATATTTTTTGAGTTGCATGAAGCTATCAAGAATTCTTTGTAATTACTTTCAAACTCCAGAATTTCTTTATTATTCCATATAACATTACCCATGACTTTCCCACCTTATCAATTTTGGTATATCTTATGCAGGGTAAAAAAAACTGTGTTAAGAGTAGGAAATTTAATAATAATATTATTATGCCAATATATAGAAAAGGGCCTACTTTTATTAAAAAGTAGACCCTTTTTTGGTTTTAAGCAATTTTTGTTTTATCCAAAATATTATATATGGGTTAAGACCCCCACTTCTATTAGTGGGCTCTAAATCAGGTAGAGTAGAGTCTTCACCTGATTTCCCGATGTTAAGTTTTAGCTGAACGAGTTCACTTATTGAGCAATAAATAATTGAGTTGCAACGATACCATATCTGTCAGATAAAATTCCAACTCCTATATGGGTAAAATGTGAACTTAAAATATTATTTCTATGGCCTTCACTAGCCATTAGAAGTACATGGGCCTTACTTACGTCTCTAGCCTTTGCTAGATTTTCTCCTACTTGTCGATAAGAGATACCTGCATTGCTTACCATGTGATAAAAAGAACCGTAGGTTGGCGAGTTATGTGCAAAATAATTATTGTCCACCATGTCCTGACTTTTTAATCTAGCCAAACCAGCAAGTCCAGAATGCCATTGTAATGGTTTTAAGCCCTTTTCAGATCTTTCTTTGTTAATTAAATTAAGCATCATGCTTTCTGAACTCGTCATTGCTCCCTGCTGGTTGCTCGGAGGTGTTTCAGGCCTAGGATTAGATGGGGATGGGTTACTAGGAGTAGGATTAGCATTGTTTTGCTGGGTTGTTGGATTTCTACGCAGATTGCGAATATAATCTGCAGTAGATTGGTTGCTTGAAGGGGCTGGAGTTGTAACCTGAGTATCTTTAGGCGGCTGTGTAGTAACAGGTGCAGATGTTGTAGCTTGATTTTGCTGATCAAGTATTCTTTGCAATCCCCATGATGCATAAGCCATTGTTGGTATTTGCATTAGCAAAACTGTGATAACAAGAAAAGAAAATGCTTTTTTAAGTAAACTGTTCATGGTATTACCTCCTGATAATTTATTATGTTTATATATATTGATATTATATCTAATATATTGGGACATACAAAATGCTTAACTCGCTATATCTAGATAGAATGTTATGGTTATCTTTATATTAAAGACTAAGTCTCCCAAAATTGCAATTATTTAGGGGCATGTCTTAATTTACCAGAGTGTAACCTTTATTAAGTGAAGTTAATATACTGGAATAGCAAGTTAATAATGCTGGGTTCTATCAGAAATTAAGAATAAGAGGGGTGAGATGACTTGAAGCCAAAGCAAAGAATCTACATTGATGCTAGGAACGAAAAGCTAAATCATGAAAATGCAAGACAAGTGTGTTATATCATAAATGGAGCATCTGATGACCATATTAAACAAAAAATTTATGAATGCATTGGCTTAAATACCTTAAGAATAGAGGTTGTGCCAGCAAGTGAAAAAGTAATTATAACCTACTATGAGTATCTAATTACACCAACCTATATGGACTATAAGTTTCAGCTAAAAGGTATAGAATTTAAAAGAGAAGGTGGCTGAAAGTAAAACATAAGCAGTTGCTTATTAAATCAAGGGGGTACTATTATGTCCATGTATAAAAAGGTACAGGATTTTAAGTCTTATACAACAGCAGAAATTAGACTGCGTATCGGAAATATGAATACATTATATGATGGGCAAGTTATTAAACGAGAATTAACAAAACATGAGGGAATTAAGGATGTAGAAATATATACCAATAAGAAAATAATCTCTGTTAAATACTACCCGAATATCATAGATGGTAGCGTTATTGGCTACTTGATTCTTAAGCTAGGCTACAAACTACAAAATTACAATAATAAACCGGCAATAAAAGTCAAGGGTGGATGATGCACTAACAAAAAATAACAGGCAGGGTGCCTGGTTAATTGATTTCTAAATTAATAAATGAGGTGGTGCTCAAAATGAGCTGGTATGAAAATAGACTTGGAAAGTTAGCTGAGATAATGGAAGAAAAAAATCAGCAGCATTCAAGTATTCATAATGCATTTATAACAATTAATATGACAATTGCGAACATGAATACTTTAACTGATTATGAAGGAGTTACTAACGCTCTTAGAACTATTAAAGGAGTGGAAAGTTTTGGACCTTATCAACAGAAAAAGCTTTCTGTAACATATAATCAATTTGAGACTAGTTTGGAATATATAGTATATAAGCTGTCTGTCATGGGATATAGATATATAAATAGATTCTGAAAAAAATGTTAAAAACCTGTATGGTTTTCAAAGATATAATCTCTAATTATCTCTTTTGTGATAGCTTAATTATGTTTGATGCTTTTAATGTTATGGGAGATTTCAATTCTATGTTAAAGAGTTCATTAAAGGCCAGACTTGAAGAAATGTAACCTGTAGTATTATAAACACCAGCAATATTTTTATAAGAAGATATTTGGCTAATAGAAGACTCTATCCACCTTGAACCGTCCTTCAAATAAAAGAAATGTCCATTTATCAAATTTGTAGAAAATATCGCCATTATGTTATTGTCTTGAATTAAATAACATTTTTTAGGGAAGAAGGCTGGAAGCATTATAATATTAGACTCTCTAGAACTATTAGTATTCCTATTGAGTTCTGTGTAATTGAGCTTGTAGTAATGGTCTTTTACAAGTGTTACCAGATGTACTAAGCTTCTTGTATATCCAAGAGCAAGTATGGTTCCAGTAGGGATATCAAAACTGAAACCTGCTTCTTCCCACTCCTGAGTATCGCCATTCCAACTATAGGTTAATAATACTCTGTTTTTTTTGCAAAAAACGGTTAAGAAGAGTAGATGTTTCTCTGAAAGAAAGGTTAGATCAAATATTTTACAGTTTGGTATTGGAAGAGACTTTCTATACCAATTGTTATCTACATTAAAGAAATGAAAAGCTTCTTTATTATGACCATATGCAGTTTCTATTAGCAAATGGGATTGATTATTATCAATCTTGGAAACAAAAAAGCCAGTAATATATTCTTTAAATTGAAACTTTTTCAATATCCAGTGATTTATTTGCCATTGGTATACGTTAAGCTGATAGTGATTGTATTTAGTAACAATTAAAGGCATATTTGTTCCGTTGTATGCTACACGATAATCAAGAACATTATTATGCTGCTTTCCGTTAAAGCAGAAAGTAAAGTTTAGGGTACTGTGCTTAAATGAAAAATTCCAGGTATCCCCAGATTTTGGGTTTATAAATACTGTCATAATCATCACCATATTTCATTTCATTTAAAATAAAACTTGTATTTCTTTACCTTAAATAATATACATTATTCTTTGAACTATGATAAAAAATTTAGATATTTTATGCCAAAGCTGTAACCAATACCAGCAAATTTTAATAGAATACACTAGATAGTTTAACTAAACCAAAAATCTAAAGGAGGAAAGTGCAACATGTCAAAAAAAGTAAAACAAAATCAAATTCAACCGGGACAGTGTCCCATTGATCCTGACACAGGTTTGCCTGTGTGCCCACCCTTTGATAGAATTGAGTGTATTGTGGTAGATAAGGTTTATGATAGTTGCTTCCAAATCGATGATAGAA
Source organism: Desulfitibacter sp. BRH_c19 (assembly GCA_001515945.1). NCBI lineage: Bacteria > Bacillati > Bacillota > Clostridia > Neomoorellales > Desulfitibacteraceae > Desulfitibacter > Desulfitibacter sp. BRH_c19. The sequence goes on along the minus strand of LOER01000046.1, from coordinate 217,212 downwards.
CAAGAGAAGTATCAACTGATTCGGATGAGTTTGGAACAGGTCTTGAGCAGGGAGATCCTGTAGAATGTGCGTTAACTGAGGGGTCTGATATTACCTGTAATGAAATCAGCCGTACATCAGTAGGGGATGGATTTTTCACAATAGTGCTTTCAGTAAATGTCCCAGTCACCCTTATTAACCCAGAAGCAGAAAATGGTGAAGATAATGAAATAGAAAGAATTTTTACATTCAGTAAAACAGTTACATTATGTGCCCCTGAGGGTGTAAGTATAGACTGTACTGAAAGTGTATTATTAGCTTGCAATTGTGTTGTTACTGATGTAGAAGAAGATGATGAGGTTCTAGAATACTCAATTTCCTGTGACATTCAGGTATGTCTAGTAGTTAAGTCTATCTTAACTGTACAGCTGTTAGTTCCTAGCTTTGGCTTTTGCGTACCTGCACCATGTGTTACCTTACCTGGCGTTTGCCCTCCACTACCGCCAGAGCAATGCTTTTAAATTTAATACAGAGAGAGTCATCTATGATGGCTCTTTTTTGTATTTAATCACCCGAGATGATAATCTACAGGTTTTTTGTTTGAAATTACTAAAAAATGAAGGTATAGCAAATAATAATATAGAATGTTATATGGACCTTAACTATATCTTAATTATTTGACACCTAGTACTGATTAATGGTTAATGGATTTCTAATTTAACATAAGGGTAAGGAGGTTGTTGTAAATGAAAGTATTTAAAGAACTTTTTTTCAAGATGGACAGGCAGGTACCCGGCAGTAAGGACTATACACTAAAGGCAGCGGAAATCGCCGGCTTAAAAAGTTTACCTGCTAAGAGCAAGGTGCTAGATGCAGGATGTGCAACTGGGAATGCTACCATTATACTAACAGAGGAGTATCCTGTAGAGGTTGTTGCCGTGGATGCTGATAGTAACTCTTTAAAAATACTTGAAGAAAGAGCAGCGGACTTAAATCTCAGGGATAAAATTTCTCTTTATAACACCTCAATGCTTAACTTAAATTTTGAAAACGAATTTTTCGATGTTATCTGGTCAGAAGGCTCTATCCATAATGTTGGATTTTTTAAAGGCCTATCCTATTTAAAGAAGTTTTTAAAACCTGGAGGTAAAATAGTTGTATCTGAACTTACATGGATTAAGGATAGTCCACCAGATGAGGTGTTTTGGTATTGGAAAGAGAACTATCCTGACATGACGGGAATTAAGGAAAATGTAAAATCTATGGAAAAAGCAGGTCTAAAAAATATTGGGCATTTTGAAATGGGCAAGGATGGTTTCTGGGATAATTATTACAAACCTATGTATAAGCATATTAATTATTTTCAGCAGAAATTTGTAAAGAATTCTACAGCACAAGAACAATTAGAGGAATTGCAGACTGAAATTGACTACTTCGTTAAATTTGGAGATTACTACAGCTATGTATTTTTCATAGGGGAAAAGTAATAGACATATGAAAATACTTGTAGATGCAGACTCTTGCCCCAAAAAGGCTATGATGATTTTAGTAGAAATGTCAGATTTATATGATGTATCTCTTTTAGTAATATCCTCATTTAATCATCAAATTAATGGGATTGAGAAAATAATTGTAGGTAATGAACCGCAAGCAACAGATATTGCTTTAATTAACAAAACTAATCGAGGTGACATAGTAGTTACCCAAGATTGGGGATTGGCCTCATTGGTACTATCCAAAGGAGCTAATTGTATAGGACCAAAGGGATATATATATTCAAAGGATAAAATCGATTTCATGTTAGAGGAAAGGCACTTAAAAGCCCAAATAAGAAAGGTTGGGGGTAGAACAAAAGGTCCATCTCCAAGGGAGAAAGAAGATGATGAAAGATTTAAAAAAAACTTAGAAATATTACTAAAACAATTAAATGAACTAAAAAATTGATAAAAAAGTTCGAAATAATTGACAAATGGAAAATGTTATGTTATCATTGCCATATTCGCCGATAGGCAAAGAAATAGGAGGAATTACGATTTATGAAACAAGGTACAGTAAAGTGGTTTAACAATGAAAAAGGTTTTGGTTTTATTGAAGTAGAAGGTGAAAAGGATGTATTCGTACACTTTTCAGCAATTGGTGGAGATGGTTTTAAATCATTAGAAGAAGGACAAAGAGTAGAATTTGAAGTGACTGAGGGACCAAAAGGACCTCAAGCTGCTAACGTTTCCAAAATCTAAATCCACAGACAACACGCCTATCCTTATGGTTAGGCGTTTTTTATTACACCAACAGAAACTTAACTTTTGGCGATATTAGTAATAAAGCATTAAATGATTGATATTTATACACATTGCAAATCCTAGAAATACTGGCGCAAGGCCCCAGAAAGGAGAATTAACTTGGCAATAGATGAAATACAGCAAGACACCATTAGTATTAATAGTCAGAAAATACATATAGATATATATCCAGCAAATGGAAAACCCATTGGAACTATTTTATTTCTCCATGGAAACATAGTCTATGCTAAATCCTATAGGAAATTTTTAAGTAGACTAAATGAAAAGGGTAATTTTAATGTAGTATCATTTGATTACATAGGTTGGGGGCGTAGTGAAGGACAAAGGGGAAAGGCACAGGCCAACAACATATTAAAACAGATTAATGAAATGGTGAAGTATACAACTAACAGATTCCCAAATAGCAAATATGCTGTTGTGGGGCATAGCATGGGAGGGCAGTTTGCTTTTGAAGCATTAATTGATAACCCTGTTCTTTATTGTTGTGTATCTCACACTATACGTTATCCTGGTACATATGCCAACATTATTGATAGGTTTTTTGTTAATTATTTTAGATTTATGGGTATCATAACACCCAATAAAAGAGTTAGTCCATTAAAAGAAGCCTTAAAGCCTAAAATGAATCCAGGAATTAATACTACATATGAAAAACTTTTAAGAGATCCTAGGATAGTAACGACTTTTGACATGAAGACAATTGCTGAATTAACAAAGGTAAAATCTAATAAAGACCATAAAACTCAAAAACCAGTATTAATAATTGTGGGAGAAAAAGAGGAAAATATAAATGAAATATTATTAGCAAAAGAAGCAGTTCGGATTTTACCCAATTCCAAACTAGAAATTGTAAAAGGTAGCACTCATTTGCTTTTTATAGAAAATCCAGAAAAGGTTGCAGACTTGATAATTGACTGGTTGAATAAAAGCTTAGCTTAACTAAAAAGGCTTCTGATTTTTTCTTCTTCTGCTCTGAAAAACTTTAGGCAACCATTTAAATACTCCTCCAAAGAAAGGGCATTCTTTGAGTTGTTTATTATTTGAAGTTTATCATCAGGTACTTCAAAAGTTAATTCTTGCATCATTGAAGATTTCCAAGGAGTTGTGTCTAAATCCTCCAAATTTATAAGTATGGTGTCTATTAGATCGTCAAAAGCTTCCTGATGATTACTGTCCTTACCAACCCACCACTTCCAAAGAATACGGTCTAAACTTATAGTTATTTTTTTAACCATGTAAATACCTCCAAAATAGCCAAATTCATAAGCACGGTTAACATATTGTACTTTGTTTATTATACATCTTTATATTTAAAAAATCAGTTAAAATAAAAACAAGATAAAATGATATTATTCATAGTATAATTTTAAAGGGGACAATTTCATGAATAGAGAAGACATTAAGAATGAAATAGCTATTGAAATTGATAACAGTTTTGGTGAATTAAAAAGAATAGCAGAGCTCCTCTATAACACTCCAGAGCTTGGTTACAAAGAAGAAAAGACTGCATCATTAGTTAAGCAGGCATTAGAAAAGTTAGGAATTAAAGCTTCAGAAAAGGTTGCATTAACGGGTTTTAAGGGTGTTATCAAAGGGAAGAAACCTGGTCCTAAGGTGGCTCTTTTAGGAGAATTGGATAGTATAATATGTCATCAGCATCCTGTTGCAGATAAGAATACTGGTGCTGCCCATGCATGTGGTCATTTTGCTCAATTAGTGTCATTATTGGGAGTAGCAACAGGACTGAAATATTCTGGAGCTATGGATTACTTGGCAGGTGAAGTATGCTTTATGGCTGTACCTGCTGAAGAATTTGTAGACCTGGAATATAGAGAAAGATTAGTACAAAATGGTCTTATAAAATATAAAAGCGGTAAGCAGCAGGCTATTTATGAAGGTCATTTTGACGATATTGATATCCTTTTGATGAACCATATCATGCCTATGGATTATCCATACTCTGTATATGCTGGGATGACAAGCAATACATTTATTTCAAAAAGGGTAACCTATTTAGGAAAGGAATCCCATGCTGGTGCTGCGCCTCACCAGGGAGTGAATGCACTCAATATGGCAATGTTAGCTTTAAATAATATAAATTCTCAAAGAGAAACCTTTATGGAAGATGATAAGGTTAGAGTGCATAGTATTATATTAAAAGGTGGAGATGCAGTAAATGTCATACCTGACGAAATTGTTATGGAAACAGTAGTAAGAGGTTCTTCCGTGAAGGCCTTGCAAAATGCCGTGGAAAAGGTAGATCGCTGTCTGATAGCTGGTGCTATTGCAGTAGGTGGAAATATTATAATAAAAAATGATGCAGGTTATCTTCCTCTTGTTAATAATCAAAAGTTGATGTCTATCTATTCTGAGAACATGGGAATCTTAATTGGAAAAGACAAGGTATGCGAAATGGGTTCAATAACTGCTTCCTTTGACTTCGGTGACATTACTCACCTGAAACCTGGGCTACATTCATTTATTTGTGCAGCCGAAGGTAACTTGCATACCAAGGAATTCAATGTTGCCGATGAAAATCTAGCTTATAAAGAAAGCATCAAAGGGCTTGCATTTACTCTTGTTGACCTTTTATATGATGATGGAAAAATTGCTAAAGAAATTAGCAGTAATTATAAATCTTTTATGACTAAGGAATGCTATTTAAAGTACCTAGAAGATAATTCAAAGACATTAAGAGGGAAGCCATTGAAAAAAGCACGGACATCTGCCAAGTCATAATTTTAATTTAGGGGGTTTTTAAAAATGAGTAATAATATAAGTTGGGCTAAGCTTACTAGTTTAAGTGGTGAAATTGAAGCTGAATTAGTTATTGGGCTACTTGAGACTCATGATATACCTACTCGAAAAGTTTATCCGGGAGCAACTCAATATGTTAAAGTTTACATGGGAACTGCCGTGGGTGTCGAGATTCATGTACCAAAAGAGCAGTTGGAGATAGCTAAAAAAATTCTAAGGGAGTTAGAGGACTAATGCAAAAGTTTCTACGTGTTTTCTGGTTTTTATTAAATCACCCCCAAGTGGGTCAATACAAAAAGCTCATATACGTTGGACTCCCAATTGCTTACTGGTTTTTACCAGATTTAATCCCATTTATTATTGATGACCTAATTATCTTGGCGCTAGGTTTTCGGGGCTTTGTTAAATCTGCAAGTCATGATGTTAAGAATAAAAATGGGGATATTATTGATGTGGAGGCTAGGGTTATAAAAGATGAGTGAATAAAAGAAAAGAAATATACTTAATATTGGCAAATTATTTTTAAAGGATGTTGTGATGGAAATGGATATTTTGCAAAAAAATAGATTATTGCTTATATACAATCCAGTAGCAGGTGAAGGAGCTTTTAAAGAAAACTTGGATACAGTAGTACACCAGTTACAAAAAAATGGATATCAGGTTGTTGTTCATCGAACTAGTCAGAATGATGAAATTGATATTATACTGCATAATTATAAAAATTGTATTGATACTATTGTAGCCGCGGGTGGAGATGGAACCATTCATAAAGTTGTAAATGGTATCTTCAAAGCTGGGATAACAGATATTCCCCTTGGAATAATTCCAGTAGGAACATCCAATGATATTGCCAATTATCTAGGAATACCAACAAATTTTATTGGTGCAATAGATGTTATAGGAAAAAGAAAAGTAGAACGAATTGATATAGGAGAAACCAATGGAATTTATTTTGTAAATGTAGCTAGTGGTGGACTTATGACTGAAGTACCACACACAACTAATGTGAAATTAAAAAATTTAACTGGAAGGCTCGCCTATTATCTTAAAGGAATTGAAAAATTGCCGAACTTAAAACCCATTCCAGTAAGAATTAACTGCGCAGAACAGAAAGTCGAAGCGGATATTCTGCTATTTATTATTCTAAATGGATCAATAGCAGGTGGATTTAAGAAACTTGCTCCTGCAGCATCTATGGTTGATGGAAAATTTGATGTATTGATCTTTAAGTCGGTATCTATTTCAAAGCTTTTATCGGTGTTTGTAAAAATACTTCGGGGTGAGCATGTTGGGGATTCATCCTTAATATATTTCCAATCAGCGGGTCCTATTGAGATTTTATGTGAATCAGCTATTGCCACAGATATAGATGGTGAGAAGGGGCCTCTTTTTCCAATGAATATTAAGATTCATCCAAGGATTTTGCCTGTATTTGTTAATTAAGGAGAGAGTTTATGAAGTTTGAAACCGAAATTAGAGTAAGATATGCAGAGACAGATGCCATGGGAGTAGTATACCATGGAAATTATTTTGAGTGGATGGAAGTTGGTAGAACAGAATTTTTCAGGCACTTAGGTTTACCCTATTCAAAAGTGGAGAAACAAGGTATCTATTTCCCGGTAGTAGAGGCTTATTGCAAGTATCTAAGGCCAGCTAGATATGATGATCAGATTATTGTGGAAACCCAGGTAGAAAAGTTTTCCGCTGCCAGGATTGTTTTTAAATATGCGATATATCTCAAGAAGAATCAGACATCCATAGTTGAGGGGCAGACAGTACATGCCTTTGTAAATAAAGAAGGAAGACCAATCAATATCAAAAAGGTTCCTGAGCTGCAAGAGAAGCTTCTTAAAATAACAGAGCAACCGCAAGAATCAAACACTTCTCTTAAGGAAAGGGGACAAACCTGTGAGTAGAACCAGGAATGTCCCCCATATGACTAAATCAGGTGGAGTAGAGTCTCCATCTGATTTCCCAATGTACAGCTTTGGCTGAACGAGTTCACCAACCTTTATCAAGGTCTTCTAGAAAGTTCTTCCTTAATAACATCCCAGATATGGGGATTTTCAAAACCTCTACGCCATGAAGCAACTCCTGCTAGATCATACTTTCTTACCAACTCTATTCTTTGTTTCATTGAAAACTCATCTTCAAGCCAAATTTTATAAGTTATATTATTGTCATCATAGATGCCCAAAAACTGTCCAGCAGTTTCATCTAATTCAATTAAGGCATTGTTAGTATTCAATATTTCTTCTGCATTAGCCATGGAAAGTGCCCTTGAGCTAACTTGGATAGTCCCGTCGTTCATCATCTCCTCTTCCCAAACTCTAGTATAAAATGGAACACCTAAAAGTAGCTTATCCTTTGGAACTTGTTCTAGCATTCTAATTAAACCATTTTCAACCCACGGCAAGGAAGCGACAGAACCAGCAATAGAACTAGAACTCCAGTGTTCATCATAAGTCATTACTGCCACATAATCTACAATTTTACTAATTTCGGGGCGGTCATAGAACATTGACCAGTTTGGGCTAGTTGATCTAATTGTTACATCTATAGAAACAGTTAGATTTTGTTCATGGAGTATGGGGGTCAACTCTCTTAAAAATTGGGTTAGGTAATCTCTATCTTCATAGTAAACATTCTCAAAATCTATGTTAATACCATCTAGGTTAAAAAGCTCAGCAAGAACTACAAGTTGGTTTATAACATTTTTACGATTATCAAAGTTTCTTAGCATTTCAGTAGTTATTTCAGGGTCAAAACTATTACTAAAAAGTGCCCACACTTGAAGACCCTGATTATGAGCCCACTCCATATAAGGTAAACTTCCGTGATTAATTATGTTTCCGTCTCCATCAGCCAAATGAAACCACCTAGGTGCAATAACATTTAATCCAGGTATAGAATCGTAATTGCTCATATCGTAACGTGGTCTAGAAATATAATCCCAGGTTAAATTAATTTTTCCTCCCATTGGTTTCCAAGGGGGATTTGTTATGCTACTGTTTTCATTGCTTGCAACTTTAATTTCTTGTAAAAAAACATGGTTTTTATCCACGTAACCAAGTTTCCCATCAGCACTCCTTGACTGATACCATCCATCCTCTTCTCTAAATATTAATAATTCTTCCTCAGGTAATAAGTCTTGAACGCGGGAGCTTCTATAGCCAGTTTCAGATCTTAAAAAAGTTTCTTGTTTAACTATACCTGTTAAGATAGGCTGGTCTAAATAATCAATTACAGTGATACCAGACTCTAATCTATCTATTGTAATACCATATAAGGGTGCTAGAAATTCCAAGGGCACATAGGGTTTATCATCTAGTAATGTAAATGGAATACTCAATGGTACGGGTTCTGAATTTATATAGGCAGTCAGCTGTTGACTATTCATTTCAATAACCTTATCTTTTGTGGTAACGATCATTTTGTTATTTTCCGGTTCCCAATATATGTAGGGATCAAAATTTTCTTTTAACAAGTCAAGGCTTACTAATAAAGAATCGTTTTCCCATGAATAATCTTCTGTGGAGATAGGGTCCTCATCTATAATTAGCCTATCAAGTGATTGGTTATCAACCCATTTGCTGCTTGGGTAGTAATACCAAACACCTAATCCTCCAAAAACAAAAATAAAAATCAAAATTACAATAGCATAAGGGAAGGGGTTAGGTCTAACCACTTCCTGGTTAATTTGCGGTTCCATATTAGTTTCTCCTCTCCCATATAGCCTGTTTATATTATGACATATATTATTATAGACTTCAGTACAACATTTTTGGAAAATATTCTTCAAATTACACATAATAGGGGTATACTATAAGAATAGGTGTGTATCCAAAGGGTGATTATATCTTGAAAAAAACAGAAATATCTAAAATACTAGAAATACTCGAAAATGAATACCCAGAAGCAAAAACGGAACTGGAATTTCAAACTCCATTCCAATTATTAATAGCCACAATACTATCAGCTCAATCAACAGATGTTCAGGTAAACAAAATCACAAGAGAACTATTTAGTAAATATCCTGATGCTACAGCATTTGCTAGGGCACAACAATCTCAGTTAGAAAAGGATATTCAAGGTGTTGGACTTTTTAGAAATAAAAGCAAAAGTATTATCGAAACAAGTAAGATTTTAACGAACAAATATAAGGGCGTAGTTCCTGACAAAATGGAGGAATTAATTCAGCTTCCTGGTGTAGGTAGAAAGACCGCCAATGTCGTTCTTTCCAATGCTTTTAACATACCGGCAATTGCTGTTGATACACATGTTTTTAGAGTATCTAATAGAATAGGCATAGCAAATTCAAAAAATCCTGAAGCTACGGAAATGGATTTACAGAAAAATATCCCCAGGGAAAAATGGTCGCAAGCACACCATTGGTTAATATATCATGGCAGAAGGGTTTGTCATGCAAGGAAACCAGCTTGTATTAGCTGTGCAGTAGCTGAATTGTGTAGATATAGAAAAAGTTTAAATATTTAATTAGAATTAGGAGGAAGTGGGGGGTACTTGCATGAATATAGTGTTATATCAGCCGGAGATACCGCAAAACACAGGCAACATAGCTAGGACGTGTGCAGCTACCGGCGTTTCTTTACACTTAATAAAACCTTTGGGATTTAGTATAGATGACAAGCAAGTAAAAAGAGCAGGATTAGATTATTGGCACCTTCTTGACCTAAATGTATATGATGGATGGGAGAGCTTTATTGGGCAAAAGGCCGATGCCAACTTATATTTTGTATCAACTAAGGGAGAATATTACTACCATAATACTAAATATCCTGAAGATAGCTATTTTATCTTTGGGCCTGAAACTAGAGGTATTCCTGAAACCATCCTTAAACAATACTGGAAAAGAGTTATCAGAATTCCTATGATATCTGATTCCCGGTCTTTAAATCTTTCAAATGCTGTTGCTATAGTTACTTACGAGGCATTAAGGCAGCATGATTTCAACTCATTTGTGAAGTAATCATTTTTATTTATAGGGGAGGTATTTACCCATGGGAGAGTTAGCTTACATAAAAGGTGTAATTACTAATATTAATGATGCTTATGTGCATATTGAAGACAGGGGATATCAATTTGGTGAGGGAGTATATGAGGTTATAAAAGTATATAATGGAAAACCTTTTGCACTTAGGCCTCATATACAAAGGCTTAATAAAAGTGCAATAGGTATGGCAATAAGCTTTCCATGGGACATTGATTTTCTCGAAAAAGAAATTTTAAAGTTACTTAATAGAGCTGAGTTAAAATATGCAAACATATACATGCAAGTTACACCTGGTGCAGCGCCAAGGTCTCATTTGCTTGAAAAAGCTCCAGAACCAAATCTTGTCATAACCATTCGCAGGTCAGCTGAACCCCGTGAAATTAAAGGTATTAAAGTGATAACCGTGGATGATATACGCTGGAAAAAGTGCTGGATAAAAAGTACAAATCTGACTGCAAATATTATGGCAAAAAAGACAGCCAGAAAAGAGGGCGCTGGAGAAGCAATAATGTGTGAAACTGATGGTACAGTAAATGAGGGAGGCAGTAGTAATTTATTTGCAGTTATAGATGGAGTTCTGGTTACTCCAAAGTTATATAATAAAATACTAGCAGGAATCACAAGAGATATAGTTCTACAAATTGCAGAGTATAGAAACCTGCAATACAAAGAAGACAAACTGTTAATTGATGATTTAAGGTCAGCACAGGAGGTTCTTGTAACCAGCACCACATTTGAAATAACCTATGTTAGTCATATAAATAATCTAATTATAGGTGACGGTAATCCAGGAACAGTTACTAGGGCTATCTATACATATTATAAGGAATTAGTTAAACAACAGTGCTTTTAATAACTTGTAGTTTATCCAAAATATTATATATGGGTTTAGAGCCCACTTCTATAAGGGGGCTCTAAACCAGGTGGAGTATAGTCTCCATCTGATTCCCCGATGTTCAGCTTTGGCTGAACGAGTTCACTATGGAGATGATTAAGATGTTAATAGGTGTAATCTCTGATACCCATCTTCCCAATAGGGCTAAAACAATACCAAAGCAGGTTTTTGATGCCTTTCAAAAGGTAGATCTAATTATACATGCAGGTGATATATGCAAAGAAGCAGTATTAGATGAACTTGCGGCATTAGCACCTGTTAAGGCAGTCTCCGGTAACATGGATGGTTGGGAAATATACAGCAAGTATCCTAGGAAGCAAATTATAGATGTAAAGGGGTTTAAAATTGGAATTACTCATGGAGATGGTAATAGTAGAAGTACTTTGCAAAGAGCAGTTGAAGCCTTTAAAGGGGAGCTAGTAGACTGCATTATATTTGGGCATAGTCATCAAGCATATAATACTTTCAGTGGAGATGTGCTATTATTTAATCCGGGTTCTCCTACAGATAGAAGACGAAGCAAGTATTTTTCTTATGGTTTGCTTAATATTAATGATATAATTGAGGCAAAAATAGTTTACTTTAGATAACTGGCATAGCTGAACCCGTGCAAGCTAGTGGCATTAGTCATCGGACAAATCGGGATGTAGCGCAGCTTGGTAGCGCGCCGCGTTCGGGACGCGGAGGCCGCAGGTTCAAATCCTGTCATCCCGACCATTGTTACTATCCTGCTTAAAGACAGGATTTTTATTTTGCTCCACCAATTGCATTTGATGCTACAGTTCCTGTTGTAGTAAATTCTAGATATTAAATGTTGAATAATACCGGGATTGAATAATTCAACAGATGTCTGTAGGATGACGAGCAGTAAGTAAATCTAAGATTTAATAATATTCACCTTCCCTGGTAATAATAAGTACCAAGGGGAGGTGATCTCATTTAATGACACTTAATGATAACGAAGATAAAGAAGATTTACTTATCCAACTGAAAATGGAAATTGTTGATGAACTTGGATTAATGGAAAAGGTACAAAACGTAGGATGGTCCGGCTTAACTGCGGCTGAAAGTGGTAGGGTAGGAGGCTTGATGACACAGAGATTGAAACAATTTAGATAAAAAACATGCAGATGAATTGGGTTTCCTGCATCTGTTTTTTGATAAATGTTTAGGAGGAAGATCTGTGAAAAATAAAAAGTTTAAAAAGCATGACAAGGGAAATCACCCTCAAAGTGATCAATTTAGAGAAGGTAAAATTGGCTCAGGTTTTATGTCTACAATTGAAGGGCAGCCACATCTAGAAGACTTTGTAGAAAACACCAAAAATGAGGAAAATCCCATGGAAGCAAAGAAGACAAGTATAAAAGATTATTAAAGATAAAGGCAGAAGGTATCTACTAAAACCTTCTGTCTTTAATTTATCCAAAATATTATATATGCGATAAGACCCCTACTTCAAAATAAGGAAAGGTGACACACCTGTGAATAGAACCAGGAATGTCCCCAATTTGGCTAAATTAGGTGGATTAGAGTCTCCATCTGATTCCCCGATGTTCAGCTTTGGCTGAACTAGTTCATTATGTAGTCGTTCACGACTACATATACTAGTACCTTTTGAGAGAAAATGATTGTGGTTACATCCAGAACAAAACTTTTATCTTCAACACGAACCATCCTATTTTCAAGGACTTCTGGTACTAGAGAATGATCAATATCCTCTATTTCCTTTCCTATGAGAGAGGATAAATACTCCTTAATAATTTTTGCAATCTCTAATGAATAGCTTTCCTTATCATAGGAAGTCAAATCTTCGTTCGCCAAGCTAATAATAGGTTCAATTGAAGTTACAACATACTTTCTGTTTATTAGACTTTCATTTAACTCTTTGATTTCCTCTTCAGATGTTTCCAGTTTATGTTTCAAGCTATCATTCTCAAGGCTTAGTTGATCTATTTGATAACCAATCAAAAATACAGTAAATGAAGACCCGATGATAAGACCTAGAATAAATAATGATAAGAACCTTTGTATGGTTTGTTTACTTGAGAAGAAATAAAATTTCATTTTATTTTCCACCTGAAACTGCGACTATTATAGAGTAACCTATTTGAGCTCCAAAAAAGGCTGCTACAAAATAAAGCAATTGCTTGACAACAACTGTAAAATGTCCTTCAAAAAGACCTGTTTGTAAAATCTCTATGGTAGTAAAGGTACCGCCAATACCCGCTGCAATAGCCCATATTTTAATGTCAGTAGCTATTTTTAGCATTGTTTTTATAGGTGGATTACCTGTAAGAATAGTAGCTAATGATCCTATTAGTGATGCACCTATTACCACACCCAAAGATGTACAGAATACTAGCAAAAACTTTTCACCAAAGCTATCCATTGTAATATCATCTCCCTTGTAGAAATATATTTTTCTGCCAATAAATCTATGCTTTAATATAAGCAACAAAAATAAATATTTTAGGATTACAAATATATAGAGGAATTCAGCTTATCTCTAAAGAAAAATATTTAAAGTAGCAATTAGATGAAAACATGGAGGTTAAGCATGTCCTTTGTACATTTACATAATCATACTGAATACAGCCTCCTTGATGGAAGCTCAAGAATCAAATCCATAGTAGCAAAAGCTAAAGAATTAGCAATGCCTGCATTAGCCATTACTGACCATGGTAATATGTATGGGATTATTGATTTTTATAAAGAGTGCAAAAATAATGGCATAAAGCCTTTAATTGGTTGCGAGGTGTATGTTGCACCAAGGGAAAGGACTCAAAAGGATCCCGGATTTGATGCTTACCAATACCATTTAGTTCTTCTTGCTCAAAATCAAATAGGTTATCAAAATTTAATTTCATTAGTATCTAATGCTTATTTATCTGGTTTTTATTACAAGCCTCGTGTGGATAAGAAGCTTTTAAGAGAGCATTCTGAAGGTCTAATAGCCCTTAGTGGCTGCATAGCTGGAGAAATACCTTCCTTACTTTTAAAGGGTCAAAAAGAAGCTGCATATGATGCGGCAAAGGAGTACATGGATATATTCGGGCAAGATAATTTCTACCTTGAAATTCAAGACCATGGTATGGAAGAAGAAAGAATAACCTGCAGAGAAGTAATTAATATGAGTAGAGAACTTTCGATTCCTTTGGTAGCCACCAATGATACACATTATGTATTAAAAAAGAATTCAAAAGTTCATGATATACTCCTGTGTATTCAAACTGCTAAAACTATAAATGATGAGAAACGACTAAAGTTTCCAACTGATGAGTTCTATTTAAAATCTTATGAGGAAATGGAATTACTGTTTGCAGAGGTACCAGAAGCGCTTACTAATACCCTAGAGATTGCAGAAAAATGCAATCTAGAATTCATATTTGAGGAGTTTCACCTACCGGATTATTCTATTCCAGAAGGCTATGATGAAGCCACCTATCTAAAGAAGCTTTGTGACCAGGGCTTAAGGGAGAGGTACTCTGAGGTTTCACAGGAAATTATAGATAGACTTGAATATGAACTATCCATTATAAACAAAATGAATTTTCCAGGATATTTCTTAATAGTCTGGGATTTAGTAAATTATGCAAGACAACAAAAAATTCTTGTGGGACCTGGTAGAGGTTCAGCTGCAGGTAGCTTAGTTGCTTATGCTCTTAAAATTACTAACATTGATCCATTAAAATATGATCTCTTATTTGAACGATTTTTAAACCCAGAAAGAGTTACAATGCCGGATATAGATATTGATTTTTGTTACGAAAGAAGAGGAGAGATAATAGAATATCTTTCTACAAAATATGGACAAGAACATGTCGCCCAGATAATTACCTTTGGCACAATGGCGGCAAAGGGCGCTGTAAGAGATGTTGGCAGGGTTTTACATATTCCCCTGCCAGAAGTTGATAAGGTAGCTAAATTAATACCAAACGAATTGGGAATTACTCTTCAAAGAGCTATCGAGACCTCAACTGAATTAAGAAAACTATATGAGTCAGATGATACTGTTCATGAACTCTTGGATATAGCTATAGAAGTGGAAGGGCTACCTCGTCATGCTTCTACCCATGCGGCGGGTGTGGTAATTTCCAAAGAAGAAATGATATCCTATCTTCCTGTACAAAAAGCCAACGAAGCTGGTGTAGTTACTACTCAATTTCCCATGGGAACTGTTGAAGAGATAGGCCTTCTTAAAATGGATATTTTGGGCTTAAGAACATTAACAGTAATTGGCCATGCAGTTGAAATTCTTAAGGAAAATAAAGGAATAGATATTGCCATAGATGATATTTGTTTAGAAGATATAAAGACATTTGAAATGCTTGGCAGGGGAGATTCTACAGGTGTATTTCAGTTAGAATCTGATGGAATGAGGGCTATCCTAAAGAACTTGAAACCAGACAGATTTAGTGATCTTATAGCACTAGTCGCCCTATACAGGCCAGGTCCATTAGGAAGTGGAATGGTTGATGATTTTATAAATAGCAGGCATGGTGAAATTGCTGTAAAGTACCTTCACCCTAAACTTGAGCCTATTTTAAAGGATACCTATGGAGTAATTCTTTATCAAGAACAAGTCATGAGAATTGCTAGTGACCTAGCAGGTTTTTCACTAGGACAAGCCGATCTATTAAGAAGGGCCATGGGTAAGAAAAAACCAGAAATTATTGCAAAACAAAAGCAGGTTTTCATAGAGGGATGTATAAAAAATACTATCAAAGAGAAAATTGCGGAAGAAATATTTGATCTTATGGCATATTTTGCCGGATATGGTTTTAACAAATCCCACTCAGCAGCTTATGCATTGGTTGCATATCAAACTGCCTATTTAAAAGCTAATTATCCAACTGAATATATGGCTGCTTTATTATCTAGCATTATAGGCAATACTGATAAAAATATATTTTACATTGAAGAATGTCAAAGGCTTGGGATCGAAATACTTCCTCCCGATGTAAATGAGAGTGCTGTTGATTTTAGTGTTCATGAAAATAAAATACGTTTTGGATTAGCTGCAGTAAAAAATGTAGGAGAAGGTGCAATTAGAGGAATAATAAATTCAAGGCAAAAGAACGGCAATTTTACATCTTTAATTGATTTCTGCTGTAAAGTTGATTCTAGTTGCTTGAACAAAAGAGTTCTTGAAAATTTAATTAAATGTGGTGCTTTTAATTATCTGAATACACCTCGATCACAGCTCCTTGCTATAATGGATAAAGCTATGGAGATAGGACAGAAAAACCAAAATGATTTAAAAAGTGGTCAATTATCGTTTTTCGATATGAGTGGAGGAGATTTTGCTAGGGAAATAAAAATGCCAGACTTGGAGGAATTTAGTAAAAGAGATATACTTGCTATGGAAAAGGAAACAATGGGATTATATATAAGTGGTCATCCAATTAATGAATATCTGGCTAATTTGCGTAGTCAGACATCAAACAACATAGAAGAACTGACTGATAACATGGAAGGTTCAACTGTAGTAATTGGTGGAGTAGTATCTCGCATAAAAAGAAGTGTTACTAAAAAAGGAGAAGCAATGGCCTATGTCACGTTAGAAGACAACACAGGATCGGTAGACTGCCTTATATTTCCTTCAGTATTAGTGCAGTTTGCCAGGTTAATAAAAGAAGACAGTGTTATAAGGATTGAAGGAAGGATTAGCTGTCAAAATGACGAGATGAAGGTAATTGCAAGTTCTATAAAAGCCATTGAAAAGGATTCTGAACAGACATTAATAATTTACTGCACCCAAAGTTCTAACAAACAAGTATTGGAATCCATAAAAAAGTTATTAATAAGTAACTCCGGGGATATCCCTGTTTATATAGAATTTGCTGGATTCAACAAGAAATTAATTGTTGATAAAAATCTTTGGGTAAATCATAATAAAGAATTGATAGATTCATTAAGAAATTTAAAACTAAGATATGAACTTCAAAATAATTGACGGAGGCTAGTTAAATGCGTAAAGCTATATACCCTGGCACATTTGATCCAGTAACAAATGGACACTTGGATATTGCAAATAGGGCTGCAAAATTATTTGATAAGATAATTATTGGAGTTGCGGAAGATACAGCTAAAAATACCTTATTTAATTTAGACGAAAGAATTGATCTTTTAAGATCTCAATTTAAGGAGTTACCTACTGTTGAAGTAAAACCATTTACTGGACTATTAGTTGATTTTGCAAAGGAGGAAAACTGTTGCACCATTATTAGAGGAATCAGAGCAGTCTCTGATTTTGAATATGAGTTCCAACTTTCTTTAATGAATAAAAAATTGTCTCCAAATTTAGAAACAGTATTTTTAATGACTTCTAGTGATTATTTATTTCTTAGCTCTAGTGTAATTAAACAGGTTTCATCTTTAGGGGGGTGTATAGAAGGGTTAGTTCCAACGGATGTTGCAAAGGCTCTTTATAAGAAATTAAGGAATACCAGGTGAATTTAATTGCGTAATACGGGGGAGTATAAATTTAGATATAAGGAGTGATATAATGGAAAACACCCAGGAAACACAACAAAAGTATGTTGTTATTAAAGCCCTTGAAAATGGAGTCACAATAATTGGTTTAACAAGAGGCAAAGATACCAAGTTTCATCATAGTGAAAAACTTGATAAGGGTGAAGTTGTGATAGCTCAATTTACTGAACATACATCAGCAATAAAGATTAGAGGAAAAGCTGAAATTTTAACAGAGTACGGTGGTGTCCAGTCTGGAACCTAAGCGAAATCAATAATGGGGAGGGGTACCAAATGTGGACTGTTGTCTATATCGCACAAAACAAGACTAGAGCGGAAAAACTAAAGGATGCGCTTATTGCCGAAGGCCTTTTGGTAAACCTAAGGGGACTGGGCAATGATTCAGATAACGTGTCAAAGGCGGTAGAAATATTAGTTCCAGAATCTGAAGCCGAAGAAGCCCATGAAATTATAAATAACATTTTATCTATTTAATTTAGGAAAAGAGGTGGTATAGTGAAAACCATGGGAGTCTTAACTAGTGGTGGAGATGCACCGGGGATGAATGCTGCTATTAGGGCTGTTGTTAGAAGTGCCATTTATCATGACAAAGAAGTTGTTGGTGTAATGAGAGGTTATCTGGGACTTATTCATGGTGAAGTAATTCATATGCACCTCGGATCTGTGGCAGATATTATCCATCGGGGTGGAACTATTTTGCACACGGCCAGATGTGATGAATTCTTATGCCCTGAAGGAAGAGAAAAGGCAGTAGAACAGATTAAAAAAGCAGGCATTGAGGGATTAATTGTAATTGGAGGGGATGGATCTTATAGGGGAGCTCTTGAATTATCTAAATTAGGAATACCTACCATTGGAATTCCTGGAACCATAGATAATGATATTGCATGCACAGACGCTACCATTGGTCTAGATACAGCTGTAAATACTGTTGTGGATGCAATAAATAAAGTCAGGGATACTGCAACCTCCCATGAAAGAGTTTTTATCATCGAAGTTATGGGGAGAAATAGAGGGGATATTGCACTACTTGCTGGAATAGCTGGTGGGGCTGAGTCTATTTTGATGCCTGAAGTCCCCCTCAACTTGGAATCTGTTGCTCAAAGAATTGAAAGAGGAAGAAAAAGAGGTAAGTTACATAGCATAATTATTTTAGCAGAAGGTGTGGGAAGTGCGATAGATGTTGGTAAAGAAATAACTAGATTAACGAAACTTGAAACAAGGTACGCTATTTTAGGACATATACAGCGTGGAGGCACACCTTCGGCATATGACAGAATGCTTGCTAGTAGAATGGGTGCTGAGGCCGTAGAACTATTGCTTAAGGGTGAGAGTGCTAAAGTAGTAGGAATAGAAGCAAATAGAATAGTTAGTTATGATATCGATTATGTATTGAAACAGAAAAAACCCATAGATCTGGATTTAGTTAATTTGGCTGGTATCCTTGCAATCTAGGGCAAAAGGAGGTTCTTTTATATATGCGACACACCAAAATAGTATGTACCATCGGTCCTGCTAGTGAGAATATTAGAGCATTAAGTGAAATGATTGATGCGGGCATGACCGTGGCTAGGTTGAATTTCTCTCATGGATCACATGAAGAACATGAAAACAGAATTAAACTGGTTAGGCAGGCTGCAAAAGAGACTGGTAAAATAGTAGCAATAATGCTAGATACAAAGGGACCTGAAATAAGAACTGGTATGATAGAAGGAGATAAGATTACTTTAAAAGAAGGAAATAGTATTGTATTATCCACTCAGGAAGTTAAAGGGACTCCTGAAAAAATATCCATATCCTATGAAGGATTGCACAAAGATATAACACCTGGTAATAAGATACTTTTGGATGATGGCTTAATCGAACTTTTGGTTAAAAAAGTGATAGATACTGAAATACATTGTGAAATACTCAATGGTGGAGAAATATCTAGTCGTAAGGGTGTCAATATACCAGGAGTTCATGTGAATCTTCCTGCCATTACTGAAAAAGACGTGGATGATATACTGTTTGGAATTAATCAGGAGGTTGACTTTATAGCTGCTTCCTTTATAAGAACTGCTTCAGATGTTTTAGAAATAAGAAAGATATTAGAGGAATATGGAGCAGATATACATATAATTTCAAAAATAGAAAATCAAGCCGGAGTTAACAATATAGATGAAATACTAACTGTTTCGGATGGAATTATGGTAGCCAGAGGTGATCTAGGAGTAGAGATACCGCCAGAAGAGGTACCTCTTGTGCAAAAGACATTAATTGAAAAGTGCAATAAGGCAGGTAAACCAGTAATAACAGCAACACAAATGCTTGATTCCATGATTAGAAACCCAAGACCCACACGAGCAGAAGCAAATGATGTGGCAAATGCAATATTTGATGGTAGTGATGCAGTTATGCTTTCTGGAGAAACAGCAGCTGGAAAATATCCTGTTCAATCAGTAAAAACAATGGCTAAAATTGCTGAAAGAACAGAGACTGCCTTAAAGTATGAAGAGATACTTGGCAAAAAGGACCTCCTTCCACAAAGGACAGTTACTGATGCAATTAGTTATTCTACATGCAATATAGCTTTGGAACTGGATGCATCAGCAATTATTACTCCTACAGCCTCTGGTTTTACAGCTCGTATGGTATCCAAATACAAACCTAAAGCGAAAATTATTGCAGCTACTCCATATCTAAAGGTAGCAAAAAAAATGTGCTTAGTATGGGCTGTTCATCCAATATTGGTTAGAGAAACAAATGGTACTGATGAAATGATTACTGAAGGTGTTCAAAGAACTCTTGAATCAGGAATTATTTCACTTGGTGATTTAGTTGTAATTACAGCTGGTGTACCAGTAGGTGTTCCTGGAACAACAAACCTACTAAAAGTACATATTGTGGGAGAAATTGTTGCTAGAGGAACGGGAATAGGGAACAAGATTGTTACAGGCAAGATTAAGAAAATAGTCTCAGGCAAAGACGCTGTTGAGAAGATTTCCCAGGGTGATATACTTGTTACCCATGGAACTGACAAAGACTATGTCCCAGCCATGGAGAAAGCAGTTGCAATTATTACAGAGGAAGGTGGTATTACTTCTCACGCGGCCGTTGTTGGAATTAGTATAAATGTTCCTGTGATAGTAGGATGTAAAAATGCAATGAGTTTAGATGATAATTCTACTATAACCATTGATTCAGCAAGGGGAATCATCTATAGAGGCGTTACAAAAGCCCTATAATCAAGAGGCAGGATACAAGAGGTATGATGCATGAAAAATGGATGCATTCGGTCTCCTGTTTCCTGCTTCTTACTTCCATGCTTCTGGAAATGTATATTGTATTCTTTGCTAAATATGCAGGAATACACTATGCTCAAATGGAACATTAACAAGCGCTTAAATGTACTATAGAATTAACTTCTAGTTAAAATATACTTGGAACTATTAATCGGAGGTGTAATAGGGTGACTAGAAAAGTAGGAATTACAGATACAACATTAAGAGATGGGCATCAATCACTATTAGCAACAAGGATGAAGATAGAAGATATGTTGCCAATTGCAGAAAAGCTAGAGAAGGTTGGTTATCACTCCTTAGAAGTCTGGGGAGGAGCTACATTTGATACATGTATGCGTTTTCTAAATGAAGATCCTTGGGAAAGATTAAGGACATTTAGAAAAGTATTTAAAAATACAAAGCTACAGATGTTGCTAAGAGGTCAAAACTTAGTAGGCTACAAGCACTATCCAGATGATATTGCAGAACTCTTTGTCAAAAAAGCAGCCGAAAATGGGATAGATATATTTAGAATATTTGACGCATTAAATGACCCAAGAAATATGGCCAAAACAATGGAGGTTGCTAAAGAGCACAATACTCATGTTCAAGCAACCCTATCATATACAATTAGCCCAGTTCATGATGTAGATCATTTTGTTAACCTAGGCACAACTTTAAAGGAAATGGGAGCCGATAGCCTTTGTATAAAAGATATGGCCGGCTTGATCTCACCCGCAGGGGCATATGAATTAGTTAAAAGACTTAAAAAAGAAGTTGGAATTCCCATTCAGCTACATTGCCACTATACTAGTGGAATGGCATCCATGGCATATTTAAAAGCAGTAGAAGCTGGAGTAGACGTAATAGACTGTGCAATTTCAAGTCTTGCGATGAGCACATCTCAACCAGCAACAGAAACAATGGTTGCAGCACTAAAGGATACAGAATATGATACTGGACTAGATCTAGAACTGTTATCAGAGATAGCAGAATACTTTAAAGGCATCAGAAAAAACTATACACAATTTGACATGTCAGGAAATGGTGTAGATACAAATGTATTACTATATCAAATACCTGGAGGAATGCTTTCTAATTTCTATTCACAGCTAGCAGAACAAAATGCCTTAGATAAATTACAGGAAGTATTAGATGAAGTTCCAAGAGTGAGAGAGGACTTTGGTTTCCCACCACTAGTAACACCATCTAGTCAAATAGTTGGTAGTCAAGCAGTACTAAATGTTTTGGTAGGTGAACGCTATAAAATGGCAACAAACGAAGTTAAGGCGTATTTAAAGGGTTTATATGGAAAACCTCCAGCTCGAATAAATGAAGAAGTACGCAGAAAGGTAATAGGAGATGAAAAAGTAATTGAGTGCAGGCCTGCTGATTTATTGGAACCAGGCTTAGAACAGGCAAAAAACGAAATAGCACCGTATATGGAAAAAGAAGAGGATATATTATCCTATGCAATATTTCCTAGTGTAGCAAAACCATTTTTAGAAAAGAGAATGGCAGAAAAGGTTAAGGTAGATTTTAATATAGCCTTAGAAGGCCCTAGAAATGGAGAAAGCTCCTATCATCCAGTTTAAAAATTAAAGCCCATCAAGTAGGGCTTTTTTTTATATCTAAAAGAAGGTTAATGATTTAAAGGCAAAGAACAATAAACATAGAATAGAAATAGCATGGGGGAGTTGAAACATTTGCATGAGTTTTTAGAAAATTTATATCCAAAGTTTGATAAGGTTTTTAAAAATAGTGTAAAAATGACAGAAGTAACAGTATTTTCTTTACAGCTTACAACAAAATGTGCTCTTATTATGACAAATAAAAGTATCTACCTTCTCAAAAAGAGCTTTTTTGGTGGAGTAAAAGCTATTAATTTTCCATTGAATAAAATTGAATTAAAAGTGACAGGAAATGAACTAAAGATTATTGCAGATCAATATGATGCTAATATTAAAATACTGGATAACAGGAAGGTTTCTTTGTTAAATATGGCTCTAGAAAAGTTTATTCAATTTAAAAATAAACCCCAGATTTAATCTAAGGTTTATCCAAAATATTAAAGACTCCCATTTCTATAAGTGGGCTCTAAATCAGGTGGAGTAGAGTCTCCATCTGCTTCCCCGATGTTCAGCTTTGGCTGAACGAGTTCACTATTTAGCTAATCTGTGCTAAAGCTCCTGTTAAGTATGGCAAGACAACTATCTGATTGTTATCTACTCGTGCTATTTCAGGAGTGTGCTTTTTAATACTAGTGTTTTTTTCAGGCTTACACGCAATAAGCTTACCAATTCGTATTTGCAATGGGTCTAATATGGAAGCTATAATAAATGAATTAAGGTCTCCTTCTGCACCGGCATGGACCATGCCCTTAACAGAACCCATCACTACTATATTTCCTGATGCTACTATTTCAGAACCAGGATTAATATCACCTAGTAATATTACATTGCCTTTAAATGAGAGCTTTTCGCCGTTACGAATGTTCTTAGAGATGAAGTGACTTTGTTGCTCTAGTTCATCATCAGATACACCTAAGATCATTTCCAGGCCCTTTTGTTCGTCACCAGAAGTGTTATTTTCCGGAACAGTAGTTTCAGAACTTGGTATAGGGATCAGACCACATTCAGAACAAACTTGTTCTAGAATTATATACTGTTCATTTGTCAATGAACCAGGAGATGTTTGAAATCTATATTTTGCATCTACAAAAAAACCATTAGCATGGTTGATGTGTTTCCTTAATGCTGATTTAATGTCTGCAAAATCATATTTAGTGTCTATATGTATTACTAAACACTTAGGAGTTCCTTTTATTGTTACAATACTTTGTGCCATATTATACACCCACTTATGAAAATTTATTAATAAGAGTAACTTCGATTATTTTCTACAAATTTCCTGCACAATTGATAAATTTGCAATATTTCCTGTTTTATAAGTACAAGCCATTATAATTTTAATTTTAACTGATAAAGAAGTTGTAGAAAATTTAAATATATACTACAATACATTTAAAGTTATTATGTTCCATTAGGTGAAAACTTTTAAGATGAAGTAATTATAAAAACGGGTAAGGGTTAAGATGAATTAAAATGAGGGGGATGATTTTTAAAATGTTTGGAATATTACCAATTGGCCCATGGGAAATGGGTCTTATTCTAGTAATTGTGCTAATTGTCTTTGGTGCAGGAAAACTACCCCAGGTTGGCAAGTCAGTAGGCAAAGCAATTAGTGAATTTAGGGGATCCGTGAAGGATGTAGAGGATGCAGTTAAGATAGAAGATAATGATAAAGAAGAAAAATAAAAAGATTGAAATAAATTTCATAATGTGTATGAGTAATGTAAAAAAAGGGTAGCCTAATCCGAGGTTACCCTCCTTTTATTTTTATATTATTTTTATGTTTTCACGTTTTGTTTAACATATTTTTAACATGCTAATTTATAAAAACTAAATTATAATTTTTTTAGAGAGATAATTTTTATGTCAGCGACAAAGGCGGTGAAGTGTGTATTTTACATTATACTATTAAGTACAAAAAAATCTCTATTATTTTTATATTAGCGATCGTAGTCTTTCTAGTGATTTCAGGATGTACAAAACCTCTTGAAAACACAGATAAAGAAAATGAAGAAGAAAAACCTAAGGATGTAGAGCTTATAGAACCTAAACCTTTAAAATCTGCAAGATCTATAGATCACATAATGGCTCAAGTTAACAACTCTCCATACTTGGATAATGTTCATATAAATAAAAATGTAAGTTGTACAGATTGTCATGGAACCTTAAATGAAAATGAACCAGTTAAATTACCAGAAGATAAAGTCTGTTTAGATTGTCATAAGGTAACCTATGAGGAATTAGCCGAGCGTGTGGGTAGTAAGGATGAATATAAGTTAATAAACCCTCATAGTCCAGCTCATGGAAGAGAAGCTTGTATTACCTGCCATAAATCTCATGAGGCTTTTGAGTTTACTTGTCGCGAATGTCATACCGTTAAGGCCACGGAAAGATTTCAATAACTACAAATTGCTACATTTTAGATGTTCATTTTAAGTATTTGAATGATATATTTAGATATATTGAAATAAGATCTTAATACAGGGGGATATTGACGCAAATCACGGAATTTTAATGCCGATGAGTTGCTAATTCAAAGCCCACTCCCGCTGAATTTGACGCAAGTTTGAACCTGTGCAAAGCTACGCCAAGTTAGTCAGTTAAGATGATTTCAGAGGGTTAATCCTATGAAATAATAATGTTATAACAAGGGGGAGGAAGAAAGTATGCCTGAATTAAGTAGAAGGCAGTTAATTAAAGCTGCGGGTCTTACAGGGGCAGGAATAACTTTGGCTGCTACCGGTTTCGACAAGCATGCTTTAGCTGCTGGAGATGCGTTGCCTAAGGAAGTACCTAATCGCTACTGGTGGGTAAAAACTGTTGACAAACCAACCACAGAAATAGACTGGAAAAATCTTAAACGTTTTGAAGAATGGAAAACTGTTAGAGGTAGTATTAATGAGTATCGTAGTGCAGAAGAGACTAAAAGGCTTGATCAACTGAAAAAAGACAATATGTTAAAATGGGAGCTAGAAAATGTTCCTGGTTATACTACGAAGGATTTTGCTTTAAAGGATGCTGTTGGTGCTGGAAGGCCTCCATTCTATTTTATGGGACCTAGATCAGCGAAAACCCCTCAAGAACGGGGTACACCAAGATATGAAGGTACTCCTGAAGAGAATGCTCGCATGATTAGAATTGCTTTAAGGCACATGGGAGCTGCAACAGTAGGTTTTGTAGAGCTTGAACCTGAAACTACAAGAAAGCTTGTTTATGCAGAAGAACCTAAATCTGTGAAAAAACCTATTTTATTTGAGAATGTTGATGTAGGCTATGAAGATGAAAAGAAATTAGTTATTCCAGATAAGGCCAGATATACGATTGTATATACTGTACAAATGTCTAATGAAACGATGAAATATGGTCCAACAGTTTTAGGCTCTCAAACAACTACTTTATCATACACTCGTTTGTGGACTATTTTAACTCAGATCCATGAGTTTATTTACGGGCTTGGTTATAATTCCTATGGACCTACAACCAGTAATGGCTTTGGTATTGCTCCAGCTTTTGGAGTAATGGCTGGATTAGGTGAATTGTCACGTTTAAACCGAGTAATTACCCCTGAATATGGTCCTATGGTTAGATTAACTGCTTTGACTACTGATCTACCTTTAGCTCCAACTAAACCAATTAATTTTGGAGTCATGGATTTTTGTAAGGATTGTATGACTTGTGCAGAGATGTGTCCATCAAAGGCCTTGAGTTTAGACCGTGACCCCAGTTGGGAAGGCAGAGGTCCTTGGAATAACCCTGGAGGTCACAGGGCTTATTATGAAGATTCAGTAAAATGCCGTGAGTTCCAAGCTGATTGTGGCACAAACTGTGGCATTTGCTTCTCTTCATGTCCTTATGCTGTTGATGATGATGCTAGCTTACACAGAATAGTTAAAGGAACAATTGCTTCAACATCAGTCTTTAACTCATTACTTGTAGCTGGAGACCATAAGGCATTTCCTGCTCAATCTGGGAAGCCTATGAAGGATCCTGAGGGCTGGTGGAAGAATGAGAATTTAGCTGAAATGGGTATTGATACCCGTCGTGGAGGAAGAAAAATCTGATAAGCATATTAATTGTAGCCTAATAATAAATGGGGGTGAGTGAATGCTTTGGTTAGTACTCGGCATAATTATTGGTTTTGCGTTACATTGGTTGATTTCTCAAGTTAAAAACAATAACCTATCAGTTCAGTGGTATCAATGGGTGCTAGGAGTAGGTTCAGTAGCAATGCTTTTATTGACGGTTGAGAATTATATAGGGTTACAACAGGAATTAGAACCTATTGCAGCTAATTTTGTGTTAATAGCTATGGGACTTCCTGCTGTAATTTTAGGAGCTTTAACATGGTTTACACCATCTATTGTACAAAAGTTTACAGGTAAGTCAAAAGCTAATACTAAGGCAGCTGGTTAATTTTATTTTTAAAAAATATATGTACTGTTATTTATTAGGGGTCAGACTCATGTCTGACCCTGTGATAATTTTAATATTATTCAAAACTAGGGCAATAGTTAGAGGTGGCTAATGGAGGGGAATTCTAATGAAGGTTTCTCGCAGAAGATTTCTTGAATATCTGGGTGTTTTTGGAGGTTTTTATTTAATTTCACCTTTACCTTTTACTGTGGAAGATACTTTGCCTTTAAGACCACCTGGAGCATTGCCAGAAGAGGATTTTATCAAGAGATGCATCCGTTGTATGCAGTGTGGTCAAGATTGTCCGACCAAAGCGATAGAATTTAATTTTGCCGCCAAAGGGAACTTAGCTCATACTCCAATACTAGCTAAGCCAGATAAATGTACCTTATGTATGAGTTGTATAAATATTTGTCCAACTGAGGCACTTACTCCAGTAATTACGACTTTAAGCTTTGGTAGCTATGGAGAAATTGATCCTAGATCAAACCAAATAAACCTAGGTGTAGCTCAACTAAAAAGAGAGCAGTGTATTCTTTATAAAAGAGATAATCTGAAATGTTTGTTGTGCTACGATATCTGTCCAATCAAAGGTCAAGCTATTAAAAAGGATGGCAAAGGCAGACCGATTATAGATAAAGTTCAGTGTTATGGCTGTGGCTTATGTGTTCCCGTTTGTCCACCTAGAGCAATCAGTATGCCAATTGATGTAAATAAGTTTAATAAAACAATCTGATATACTAAATGGGGGATTAATGGTGAAGCCATTAACTTATCGGAGAATCACCCAAATCGGTGCTCTGCTTTTTATTTTCATGACACCTTTAATAGCAATTTATAAAAGACAGGTTATCCAAACCCTTATAGATTATACAGAGGGTTTATCTAAGCTTGGATATAATTTCTTGAATTTAGCGGAAGGCTTTAGTGGTTTTTATTGGGCAATCACCTTTGGTGGTTACACCTTTTTAGATCCTTTAGCTGCCTTACAGGTGATATTGGATTATCATCCTTTGAATCTAAGTTTTTTCTTTGCTGTTTCTTTACCAATTTTATTGGCCTTATTATTTGGCAGGGTATTTTGTAGTTGGCTTTGCCCTGTTAATACTATCAGAGAAGCTACTAATTGGTTGGCAGATATAATTGGGTTTAAAAAAGATAAACCTCAACTTATTACAAATTCCAATCTCCGTTATGTAATTTTATTGTCTGGTATAGCTGTTACCTTTTTAGGATTTCCTATTTTTAATTATATTTTGCCCTACGCTGTACTAGGTAGAGCTTTACAATATTTATCCATTGCAATAGTTTTCTGGCAGGGCATAATGTTTTTTTTACTGATAATTTTGCTTGATGGCATATGGCAGAGAGGGTTATGGTGCAATTATTTATGTCCCACTAGTGCATTGCTTTCAGCTTTTGCTAAGAAGAGCTTGTTTAGGCTTAAGAGAGATGAAAATACTTGCCTAAACAGCTGCAATATTTGCCAAAGAAATTGCCAATGGAACGCTGAACCAAAGTTAGAAAAAATACAAAATTGCACCAATTGCTTTGTGTGTGTAGAGAAATGTCCAAATATGTCCCTGAGTATTGGCAGAAAATAGTCTTTAATAAAGGATTTCTGTGTTATAGAAAAGAAGATAAGATACAATAATATTTTTGGAGTGGGGAATTGAATAAAATGAGTATAACAATGGAATTTTTAAAAGACACTTCAAATATGTTAGTACGTTCTCCAAGCTGTACCTGTGTATTAAAAGATCTATTAAAAATGATAATTGATCATTGGAAAGCACCAATTGGAATTTTAGCAATTAAGAATAATAATGGAAAATTGTTGCCTTTAGCTCAAATAAATTCAGGAATAGAGATGGACCTATTTGAAGATATGGCTTCTTTGGATTGTGTGATTAAAGCTTTACGGGGGTACAGCGGTGTTACCTTAATCGAACAATCTATTACTAAAAATCTGTATGCTGTTGCTTTACCATTTTGGTTAGAGAACAAAATACATGGTATTTTCTTCATGGCAGTATATATGGAAAAACCAATTGATGATGATGAACTTAATCTCTTACAAGTTTTAATTAATCAGATAGCATTGTCCTTGGAGATGGAACTTGCAAAAGAGAAGATAAACACCTTGAATGATTGTTTTAATTCTGTATTAGATAGTTTAACGGAAGGTATAATTATTATTGGAGGCACTCAGATAATTTATAGTAATGCCGCTGTTAATAACTTACTAGGCATAAAAGAAAGTATTGTGTTTAAAGACTTAGAGGACTTTATCAATCAAATTATAAAATTAAGTAAAGACCAAATTAAGACTCAAATTTACCTTGAAACAAGCAAAGTAATCAAAAACAATATATATTCCTTTGAATTAGAAACCAAGGAAAGTAGAAGTCTGAAAGTAACAAAATTTCAAATAAGAGGTAATACGCAAGAAATATTAAGCTATGGATTTTTAATTATAGATATTACTAAACACAAGGGGATAGAAAAATTTAAAAATGACTTAATTGGAATTGTTGGTCATGAATTAAGAACTCCATTAACTTGTATAAAGGGAAATGTCAGCTCTTTATTAAGAAAGGGTGTAGTCTGGGAAGATGACATAAGACATACATTTCTGCAAGATATATATGATGAATGTGACCGTCTAAATATAATGATTGAAAAATTATTAGACGTGTCTAAAATTAATGCAGGTGTTTTGAAATTAGAAAAAGGATTAGTTACCATCGATAAACTGATGCAAAAAGTAGTTGTTAGGGCAAAAACTTCCTATAGACAGCAAATTAACCTTAAACACGTTATAGCAAATGGGGAAGAAATCATTGAGATTGATGAGCAAAGGCTTTTGCAGGTATTTATGAATTTAATTGATAATGCTGTAAAATATGGTCATCGTAATACAGAAGAAGTATCGGAAATTTTTATTTCCGCAGCAAAACAAAATGATAGGGTCATTTTTTTTATAAGAGATAAGGGTCCTGGCATTTCTAAGGAAGAACTTAAAAAAGTATTTTCAAAGTTTTATCAGCTAAACAGTAAAGGTACAGAGCAAATTGGTAGTGGTCTAGGTCTAGCCATTTGTAAGGGAATTATTGAAGCACACAATGGTAGTATTTGGGCAGAAAGTATAGTGGGAAAGGGGACTACCTTTTTCTTTACCATCCATGTAAATAAGCAAAGGTTGGTGTATTGAGATGAAAGAAAAGATATTAATAGTGGAAGATGAGCATAAAATAATGAAGTTCATTAAGGCCAACCTATTGATTAGTAAATATGAGGTTTTTACAGCTTTTGATGGAAATGAAGCCTTAATTATGTATGACAAACATTTGCCAGATATAGTTCTCTTGGATGTTATGCTGCCAGAAATTGATGGCTATCAATTTTTAACTAAAATCAGGAACTTTTCAGAAGTACCTGTTATTTTGATTACTGCAAAGAATAGTACAAGTGATGCAATTAAAGGCTTAGAATTGGGTGCTGATGAATACATAACCAAGCCCTTTGATATTGATATTTTGTTAGCGAGGATTAAAGCAGTTCTGCGTAGATCGAAAAATAATTGGGTGGAGAATGAACCCTTAATTAAGGTTGGCAATTTATGTATAAACCTAGTTAGCTACAAAATTGAGGTTAATAATCAGATAGTTAAACTAAATCCTACAGAACTTAAATTATTAACTGAGTTGGCAAAGAATAAGGGCTGTATGTTAACTCACGAAGACTTACTAACTAAAGTATGGGGTATTGAGTACAAGGATGAAACACATTATTTACGGGTATGTGTAGCAAGAATTAGGAATAAGCTTAATATATATCATGGTGACGCTGGATATATTGAAACAATACCTACTATTGGCTATAAAATGTTATCATAATAGTAAATATATTAGGGGGTAATTCACCTGAATATTCACCAGCTAAATACCACAACAGCACAATTATATAATGTGGATGAAACATATAGGAGATATAATCAAAAATACAATTTGAATATCCGAGGATACTGGGATAAAGAGTCAAAGAATCTGGAATTACAAATTGTTAACACAATGAGTGACTATGTGAAAAAAAACACTCCTGGGTACTCGCCATTTGACTATGGTTTTTTCATGGGATCTTTGAACTATCTTAAACAAATAGGCTTTAATGCTAATTTGTGTGATCAAAATGCTAACAGTTGGAATTATGATATTAAAAGTATTAAAGAAGCCAAAGAGAAGGTTACTGATGAAAGGGAGACAACTGTTGCTCTGAAAAAAGCTGCCAAGATGTATGGTGCGAGTGCCATGGGCATTGCTAGACTTGACCGAAGATGGATTTATTCCCATTGGTTTGATGAAAAAACAAAGCAGGAATATCCCATTAGATTCACAGATGAAAGCAAGGAATATGCCGATATTAGTCAGCCTACCTTATTGCCTGATGGTGTAAGAGTAATCCCTGCTACAATGAAGTATGTGATAGTACTACTCTTTGAGATGGACTATGAATCCTTGAAATATGCACCTACATTACTGGCATGTGCAAGTACTGTTAATACCTATGCTAAAGCTAGCTTAACCACTATGAGTCTGGCCGGAATGATTAAGGCCCTTGGTTATGAAGCCATTCCAAGCTTAAATTGTACAGGTTTAAATGTTCCATTAGCAATTGATGCGGGTTTAGGACAGCTGGGTAGAAATGGTAAACTTATAAGCCCTCGTTATGGTTCTATAAGTCGGATTGCCAAAATAATTACTGATATTCCCCTATTACCTGATAAGCCCATTGATTTTGGTGTTACAGAATTTTGTGAAGCTTGTCGAAAATGTGCTAGAGAATGTCCTTCTAATGCCATTTCATCAGGAACAAGAGAAATGGGACCAGTAGATGATACAGGTAATACTGGCTATCTTCGCTGGCCAGTTGATCATAAGAAGTGTCATAGCTACTTTTGTGGATCAGGGACTAATTGTAATGTTTGCATTTCTGTTTGTTCTTATAATAGGGGCTATAAATGGACAAATAGTATGTTAAGCACTTTTAACAAGAAAAATGGCCTTGTTGACAGTATACTAGATGGACTTGATGACGAAATCTATGGTGAAGAACTATTCAAAAAAGGAAAAAACGTTTTTTGGAAAGAAGAGTAGAAGAAATCAAAAAAAGAAGGTGGTTAATATAAAACACAGAATACTCGTCGTAGAAGATGAGGAGAAAATCTTAAGATTTATAAAAGCTAATCTTCTTGTTAGCAACTATGATGTTAGTATGGCCAAAAATGGAAAAGATGCTCTGGAGTCATACGAAAAGCATTTACCTGATATTGTTCTTCTAGATATTATGTTGCCGAAGCTAAATGGGTTTGAAGTATTAAAAAAAATAAGGGAGTTTTCTGATGTTCCAATAATTCTATTAACCGCTAAGGGAAGTTCAGTAGATATTGTCAAAGGTCTAGAACTAGGTGCAGATGATTATGTTACGAAACCTTTTGAAATTAATGAATTACTTGCAAGAATTAAAGCAGTTCTTAGAAGAGTAAAAGATGATATGATGATGGTGGATAATGAAATCATCATTGGAAATTTAGTCATCAACTTTTTAAAACATGAGGTTTTTGTGGATGAAAAGAATGTAAAATTGACTTCCACAGAGCATAAAATTTTAGGAGAACTGGCAAAGAATAAAGGATGTGTTATGACTCACGAAGAGTTATTAACAAAAATTTGGGGACATGAATATAGGGAAGAAACACACTATTTAAGAGTTGCTATAGCTAAAATTAGACAGAAAATAGGAATTATAGAAGACAAATCAGGCTACATACAAACTGTTCCTACAGTTGGCTATAAATTGATTGACAGATGCTGAGTTAGTATGCTGAGTGTATTATACCGATAATATGAAAATGCTCCCCTTAAGGTAGGCAGTTTAGAAAAACTGTTTGCTGAAAGGGGAGCATTTTCATGTCCAAAAGAAGCAAATATACAGCAGGATAATTATGAATACTATTTGCCTTGGAACTGTGTACAACAAGAGGATAGCGATGCAGTATCTTTATCTTGTGCGATGCAGTAATGTTTCAAAGATACGAACCAGGAGCATTTGTGACAGTAACAATTATTCTTTTTAGTCATTTGGTATTCCTCCCTTCCTTATAAGTAATTTCCGATTAACATTGTGTGTTGTTAATAATATTATATGACCGCATAAATATAAATGCAACTATTTCATAACAATTAAACTATTTGAATAAATTTACACAAAGATAAGAAAAACTTATACATCTAGCTATTTGCGGAAGTTGTCGTAATTATTAGTGTATAATATACGACTAATATGGTTGGAGTAAGAGGAATTTAGGTATGGAAATCCAAAAATAATATATAACAAAAACAAATACAAAATATAAACTAGCGAAATAAGCAAATGTATAAATAGTGAACAATAAGTATAAATATGCAGAAGGGAGAATTAACTAGCATAAAATTGAATTAGTCCAACAAGGACTTTTTGAAGAATATATAGAAGTTTATAAAATCGAAATCAATGACAATAGGTGATGCTAAAATGTTTATATCTGTTATTCTGCCAATTATGCTAATTTTTTCTGCTGGGTTTATTGTTCAAAAACTATTTAATCTGCATATAAAGTCTGTGAGCACTATTGCTATATATATTATGATGCCTGCTTTAGTCTTTAGGACTTTTTATGACAATCCATTAAGCTTAAATTATTTATATATCCTTCTTTACACATTTGCCCTAACTGCCATCTTAATTCTAATCATTAAAATAATAGGTTTCTGGAAAAAGTATTCTGATGAAAAACAAAATGCATTAATATTGGCTATTGGGTTTATGAATAACGGGAATTATGGGATTCCGCTTGTTTTGTTTGCTTATGGAGCAGGAGGAATAGACTATATAGTACCAATAATGATTTTTCATACCGTACTACAAACCACACTAGGATTATATTATGCAGCAAAGGGTAAGACTAAGCTGAAAAGTGTGATGCTTAATATTTCTAAGATGCCGATGATGCATGCTGTTTATCTGGGGATTGTCTGGAGAGCATTACCATTACCACTACATGATAGTATTTATGGAGCAGTAAGTTTGGTAGCAGATGGCGCTATACCTACGATTATGTTAGCTTTGGGGCTACAGCTTGCGGAAATTAAGGTGAAGAATTTTGAAAGGAATTTAATGTATTTATCAGTATTTTTGAGGTTGGTAGTATCACCGATAATTGCATTTTTAATGGTATGGTTTCTACCTATAGATTTGTTATTGAAGAAAGTGATGATATTGGCAGCTGCAACTCCTACAGCTGCCATATCAGCATTGTTGGCAATACAGTATGATTGTGAACCGCAGCTTGTATCAACAGTTACTTTTATTACAACTTTTTTAAGCATGGGAACTATACTAGTAGTTTTATTGTTGCTTGGGTAATTCACCACGGTTATATAGCTCAGTATATAGTTCGGGCCTTCTTGACTCTAGGTAAAAACTATCCCTCATAGACATTGTTTCTTGGTTCCTTACTCTATTAATAATGTCTGAATTCAAGTCCGCAAATAATATTCCTTCCTTATTACTAAAATCATGTGCTATAAGATTGCCTTTGGGATCTATTACTAAGGCACCACCACAAAAAGATTGTCCATCCCCATTTTCTCCTATTAAGTTGCAGGCAGCCAAGAAAACTGAATTATCGTAGGCACGAGCAGTTAGGTATTTAAGCCAAATGTTTTTTCTATCGCCTACAATGGTTGGAGATGCATGGGGGGCAAAGATTATTTCTGCCCCTTTTAAAGACATAATTGTAGAAATTTCAGGAAAATGTAAATCCCAACATATTTGCACCCCTATTATAGCTGTAGGAGCTTTAAATACAGGCAATCTGCTACCTTCACTAAAATACGGTTTTTCACTTTTACCAAGATGGGTTTTTCTATAAGTCTCAACATTACCATCTGGTGTAGCTATTAAATGAGTTATATAGGGTTTTTTATCTTCAACTTTTTCAGCTAATCCAGCTAAAATACAAATAGA
The DNA here is from genome assembly GCA_001515945.1 of Desulfitibacter sp. BRH_c19. Taxonomy (NCBI): domain Bacteria; kingdom Bacillati; phylum Bacillota; class Clostridia; order Neomoorellales; family Desulfitibacteraceae; genus Desulfitibacter; species Desulfitibacter sp. BRH_c19. The sequence continues at coordinate 182,398 of LOER01000046.1, read as the reverse complement.
ATACTTCCTTGACCATTCACTTAAGATAGAGGATGTTTCGTCTAATGCTTCAGCACTTGTTTTATATAGGTTTTTGCTATACCCATGTATTGATGTCTCAGGAAAACAAATAATATGGGCATCATTACGAGCAGCTTTTTCTACGTGGCTTTTGATTTTAGCAAGATTTAGTTTTCTATTGTTAATTAATGCTTCCATTTGAACTAAAGCTATTCTAGTTTTTTGCATAAGCTTATATCTCCCAAAAGAATATTTTAAACATCTACATAATAGCTTATTTAATGTTTTATGACAAACAAGTCTTGTATTTAAATGAGAAAATTAAAAGAAAATCTTGGAATTGCAGTTTAGTGCTATTTTCATATGGAAATAATAGTACATGTAGTGAAGCGAAAGGAGACAGGTGAAATGAGTTTTAAACGCATTCCAAACCATATAGGGGTTATACCTGATGGAAACAGAAGATGGGCAGCGTCAAAAGGCATGCCAAAGGAGAGTGGATATAAAAATGGCATTGATCCTGGGTTTGAATTATACAAAACTTGTCTTGATCTTGGAATTAAGGAAATGACCTTTTATGGGTTTACTCAGGATAATACAAAAAGACCAGCAGTACAAACCAAAGCTTTTCAAAAGGCGTGTGTTGATGCCGTCGAAATTCTATCTGATAGAGATGCATCACTACTTGTAGTGGGTAATACAGATTCTCCACTATTTCCACCTGAGCTACTACCATTTACTAAAAGGACAAATTTTGGCAGGGCTAAAATGAAGGTTAACTTTTTGGTGAATTACAGCTGGTGGTGGGATATTAATAAAGCCTTTTCAAATGGATCTTCTCCTGGAAATCCCAGAGAGTATTTATCAAACAACATAGCCTCTGGTGAAATTTCAAGAATTGACCTTGTATTACGCTGGGGAGGAAGAAGAAGACTAAGTGGATTTTTACCAGTACAGACTATTTATTCTGATTTCTATATTATTGATGAGCTTTGGCCTGACTATAAACCTGACCATTTATATGATTGTCTAAGATGGTATGAAACTCAAGATATTACCCTAGGGGGGTAATATTTAGGCAGATTTGATTCTATAAACTTCATAGTTATTAATACAACAACACGCCACTAACAGCTGCTAGGACAATTAACAATATTGGATGCATATTTAACTTAAATATTCCTACTAAAGCTAAACCAGCTATAGCAATACTGATCCAGTCTAGACCTAGGAAACTTCCTGCCGAAAAAATTACTGTCTTAGCTACGAAAACGGCAGCCAACAAAATCAAACTAATCACTACTGGTCGTATGCCATATAACATGCCCTTCATAAGGGGATCCTCAATAAATTTACTAACAGCCCTTGCTATTAGTAAGACAATAATAAAGCTGGGCAAAGCCACACCAATAGTACTAACAACCGCTCCCCAAAACCCCGCTACTTTAAAACCAACGAAGGTAGCCGAATTAACTGCAATAGGTCCAGGGGTGGTCTCTGCTACAGCTATGATATCGATAAATTGCTGGGGGGTAAGCCAGTTATGGGATTCAATTTCATTTTGGATGAGGGGAATCATGGCATACCCTCCACCAAAACTAAATAAACCAATCTTAATAAATGAAATTATGAGCTGTAAATAGACCACAACTAATTGCCTCCTTTATTAATCAGACTGGGGAAATGTCTAGGGTACAATAATGCACCAACGATACCCCCAGCAATAATAATTATTATTGGATGAAGATTGAAGATTATCAGAAAAATAAAAGCGGTAGCGGCAATTAAAAATGTGCGGTAATCCTTGATAGAAGATTTGCGGAGTTTAAAAACGGCAGCTACAATTAAGGCTACTACTACCGCTCTGATGCCATAAAACGCATTGGCTAAAATTTCATTATCCCCAAATTTTATTAAAAGACCAGCTAAACTTAAAATAATCAGAAATGAAGGCAGAACCACACCCAACGTAGCAGCAAAAGCCCCTTTAATACCTGCGGTTTTGTACCCAATAAATGTTGAAGAATTAATGGCGATAGCTCCCGGAACCGATTGTGCAATAGCTAAAACATCTACGATATCTTCCTCACTTACCCATTTTTTATTACTACATATTTCATGTTCAATTAAAGGCAGCATGGCATACCCTCCGCCAAAGGTAAAACCACCTATTTTAAAAAAGGTAATAAATAATTCCCACAAAAGCTTCATAATGTCATCTCCTATCACAGTTTCGCATCAAAAAGGAACAAATAGTATATCCTATTATGCTATTATATAACATATAACAGGTTTAAGAAAAAAAGTATTTTGATTTTATATAATTCATAAAGATCTGGCATTGGAATTATTGCATAATCAATGAATTAATGTTAGTTTGAAATGAGAAATACATGCTACCAATGAACAAGATGTTAATATTCTAATTTGTGGGGGGCTATTTATGTTGGAGGAGATTAAAGATTATATACAACAGATAGCTGAGGTTATATCAGAAGTTCTTAAACTTGATGTTACAATAGTGGATAAAAATTTTATTCGATTAGCTGGCACAGGTAATTATAAAAAATATCTTGGTAAAAAGGCTCCCAAGGGGTCAGGTTTTGACATGGTTAAGCAAGTGAAAACCAGAGTTTCCATACTTGATCCAGGTAGACATGAGACCTGCAAAAACTGCAAAATGAATAACTTGTGTAAAACTACGGCTAATTTGATTAGTCCTATATTTGTTAATGGAAAAGTTGAAGGTTTTATTGCAATTAGTTCTTTTGATTTCAAGCAAAGACAACAGTTAATTCTAGCTGAACAAAAATATTTTAATTTTATCTCTCAAACATCTGACCTTATTGCAAATAAAATTTCTCTAAATGTAGCTATGAATGTATTAGAGACTACAACATCCCAGCTGACAGCAATTATTAACTCTGTTCATGAAGGAATTCTAGCAACTGATGAAAATGGTGTTATTATCTCATGGAACTCATCAGCAAAAAGAATATTAGGCCTAAATAATGATAATTTGAAAGAAGTAAATATAAAAGATCTCTTTGAAGACAAATTTGAATTAAATGAGGTTTTACATAAGGGACAAATTGTAATGCAAAAAGAAGTTAGTCTAAAGGATATTTACGGAGGAGATACATTCTTGTATTATGCGCGCCCAATAATATCCCAAGGTGAAATTGCTGGAGCTGTAATGACCTTAAAGGAAATAGCGGAGGTTCATCAATACTTTGCTGGCTATATTTCTAGTACTTCTGAATTTACTTTAGAAAATCTAATTGGCAAAAGTTCATCGATGAAAGACCTAAAATTCAAGTCCCAGAAGGTAGCTAAAGGGACTTCTACAGTCCTAATTAGAGGCGAAAGTGGTACTGGTAAAGACCTTTTAGCTAGGGGCATTCATTCAGCTAGCATGAGGAGTAATGGTCCTTTTATAGGGCTAAACTGCGGAGCTATACCTGAGGCATTATTAGAAAGTGAACTTTTTGGTTATGAAGAGGGGTCGTTTACTGGTGCTAAAAAGGGTGGCAAACCAGGGAAATTTGAAATAGTAAATGGAGGTACCCTCTTTTTAGATGAAGTTGGGGACATGCCCCTGCATTTACAGGTAAAGCTACTCAGAGTCTTACAGGATGGTGTATATTTCAGGGTCGGAGGTAGAAAGGAAGTAAAAAGTGATGTAAGAATCATTGCAGCAACCCATAGGGATTTAGAAAAACTTATAGTTGAGGGTAAGTTTCGGCAGGATTTATACTTTCGCTTAAATGTTGTACCTATTATTGTACCCCCTTTGAGAGAAAGGAAAGAGGATATTGAGGTTTTGCTGTATCATTTTTTGATATATTATAACGAGGTATTAGGAAAGAGAGTAATAGACTTTGAAGATGATGTACGAATAAAACTACTTAATTATAATTGGCCTGGCAATGTTCGAGAATTACAAAACTTAGTTGAATACGCAATGAATATGGTGGATAACGATTTTATAAAAATGGAGCACATTCCTGAATTTACTTTTGATACCTCGCAAGACCAAGAGTGTGTTGAGACTAACAAATTGCAGTCCATTGATAAAGTGCTACAGGAAACATTTAGAAAGGCTGTAAGCTTATATGGTAAAAGCGAGGAAGGCAAGCTTAAAATAGCGGAAACTTTGGAAGTGAGTCGTGCCACAGTATATAGAAAGATAAAAGAGTATAAATTATAGTCGGGAAGGCTGTACTTTCATATCCTTAAAAATTTGTGGACTATAACCGTAAATGAGTAAGTTGGCATGTTTTTTGCTTATGTTTATAAGTGATCATAGTCGATTGTTATACCACTTATGAATAATGGAAGGAGGTAAAATATCATGCCAATAAACCAAGAAAGTCTTCTTGACATATTAAGGGCACAAGTCATACCTGCTCTAGGCTGTACCGAACCTATAGCAGTTGCATTAGCTGCGGCTAGGGCTAGAGAGGAACTTGGCGCCATCCCTGATAAAATGAGTGTCTTTGTTAGTTTGAATATATATAAGAATTCAATGGGTGTATATATACCCGGAACTCAAGAAAAAGGTATCTATATTGCGGCAGCACTAGGGATGCTTGTTGGAATATCAAGCTTAAAATTGCAAGTACTAGAGAAGATAGAAGAATCTAGCATCATGATAGCGAAACAATACATTGAGCAAAAACATTTAAATGTAACTCCAGTTTTAGAGAGGAAAGGTATATATATAAAAGTTGAGGCAATATATGAGGAGAAAATGTGTGAAGTCGTAATTGAAGGTAAACATGATCATATTTTAAGCGTTAAATTAAATGGTCAGTTAGTGGAAAACTTTTCCCATATATCTAATTCCTCTAAATCTAATAGTTTAGATGACCTTGGAAAGCTTAAAATATCTCAATTAATGAAAATTATAAAAGGCATGAAATCCTCTGAATTAGAATTTTTATTAAATGGTGTTGAAATGAATAGAGCAATAGCAAAAGCAGGATTGAAAAATAAACTTGGTTTAGCCATTGGAACAGGGTTAAATGAGTTAATTGAAGACGGTATATTAGGAAGAGATCTAATTAGTACCATAAGAATTCAAACCGCTTCTGCTGCAGATGCTAGAATGAATGGTTTAAATTTACCAGTAATGACAAGCGGGGGAAGTGGCAATCAGGGAATAGTTGCTATACTTCCTATAGCACTAGCGGCAGAACATTACAATATTAGGCCGGAAAGACTGGCTAAGGCTATAGCCTTAAGTCATATCTTAAACGTCTATATTAAACAATATACAGGCAGTTTATCTGCTGTATGCGGTTGTGCAGTTGCAGCAGGTGCAGGAGCTAGTGCTGCGATAGCTTGGATGTTAGATGGAACTGATGATCAAATAGCGGGAGCCATAAAAAATATTGTTGGTAATCTATGCGGTATGATATGCGATGGGGCAAAGGCAAGTTGTGCTTTTAAGCTGTCAACTGCATCTACGGAATCTATTTTAGCAGCAGAACTCGCACTAAAAAATGTAATTATAGCTGAAACGGATGGAATTATTTCTTCATCTGCCGAAGAAACTATAATGAATCTGGGAGAAATATGTGCAAAAGGTATGGATATGGCAGATAAAACTATTATGGAAGTGATGATGAGAAAACCAGTAAATTGTATATAAAGGGGATATCTCATTTTTAGACATGGGGTCTCTTTTTTATACATAAAGAATAATCAGTATTTTTAAACAATTCACAAATTTAATTCAATATTGTATATCACATTGAGACAAATGAATTTAAGGCTACAGAATTAATATAAATTGAGAAATATAAAATAATTTCCAAAAAAGTACATCTATCAAAATTTAAGACATCCTATGGGTTTTCAAAAATGGCAACATATAATCTGGTATGGATTTTGCTTAGATATATATGTGACTATGATCATTTGCCTGTAGGAGGTGAAATGTTCTTAACCCTTAAAAATCTAAGATAGTTGATTTGATACAAGTGAGAGATACTTAATTACTAGTTTTTTAACATATGATAGGAGGATGAAAATGGTAAGATCAAATAGTGTATCTAGTATTAGCTTGGGTTTAAAAGTAGTAGATGAAGACCAGATAAAACAAATACATTGTGCCACACTAGAAGCGTTAGAAAGAACTGGAGTAAACGTTTATGAAGAGGAATCCTTGAAATTATTGCAAGATGCAGGTGCAGATGTAGAGGGAAACAGGGTCAGAATACCTGGGTGGTTAATTGAACAAGCAATCCGCTGGGCTCCATCAAAAGTAACACTATCGGACAGAAACGGCAATAGAAAGTTGTATCTAGAAGGGAACAATTCATATTATGGTACGGGCTCAGATACTCCATATGTACTAGACCCATATACGGGAGAACATAGAGTTACCTGTAAGGAAGATGTTGCAAAAGTCGCACAAATAGTTGACTATTTAGATAATATTGACTTCTCGATGTCAATGGGACTAGTTTCAGACTGTCCCACAAAAACATCAGACCTCCATCAACTAGAAGCCCAGTTATTAAATACAACTAAGCCTGTAATTTTTACAATACATACTAAGGAAAATCTATTAGGAGCTATTGAAATGGCTTCAGTAATAGCCGGAAGTGAAGAGGAATTTAGAAGAGCCCCATTTATAGCTTTATATACTGAACCTAGTTCGCCACTAATGCATTCAAAAGAATCATTAGAAAAGCTACTTATCTGTTGTGATAAAGGAGTTCCCTGTGTATATACAGTTGGTATGATGGCTGGGGCAACTGCACCCATAACAGCAGCAGGAGTGTTAGTATCAGCTAACTGTGAACTCCTTAGTGGATTAGTGATTGGTCAATTAAAAAGGAAAGGTGCTCCAATGATTTACGGTGGAATGGTCACAAATATGGATATGGCAGCAGGAACATTTCTATATAGTGCCCCAGAATTATACTTAAGGCAAGCTGTACTACATGAAATGGCTAATTTCTATAGATTGCCACATTTTGGAGTTGGCGGTTGTAGCGATTCATCCACATTCGATCAACAGGCAGGCTGGGACAATGCATTTACATTACTAGCCGCATCCTTGAGTGGGGTAAACTTAATACATGACGTGGGTTACTTAGGTCAGGGACTTGTAGCATCATGGGAATCCTTGGTAATGTGTAATGAAGGAATAGGATTAGTAAAAAGGTTCATGAAAGGCATAGATGTTAATGAAGAAACATTAGCTGTAGACGAGATAGATAGAATTGGACCAGGCGGATATTATCTTCAAACAGAACATACTTTGAAACATTTTAAAGATGAGCTATGGCTACCCACATTAATGAATAGAAAAGGTTATGAGGTTTGGAAAATGGATGGTAAGAAGACGTATGGAGAAAAAGTAAATGAAAAGGTTAAGACAATTCTAAAGACACATATTCCAGAGCCATTAGGCGCAGAAAAAGTTAAAATAATAAAGGGAATTATTGAAGAACTTGAATGCCAGTTATAAAAGATAATATTATATCATGGACTAACCTAACTTATTACATGAAAGAAGGTGTGATGCATGGATGGTAATCTAGTTAATCGCCAGACAATTGGTATTGGGGCAATGTCTGAAAAAGAAAAAGAACAATTACATGAAGCATCACTAAAAGTCTTAGAGAATTTAGGAGTAGAGTTTTTCGATGAAGAAGCACTCCATTTATTAAAAAAAAATGGAGCTCAAGTAGATGGGTCCATAGTAAAGTTTGCACCTAAAATGATCGAAGCTGCGATAAAAAGTTCTCCGGGAAAAATAAAAATTTATGATCGAAATGGTCAGGAAAAGCTCAATCTAGAAAAAGGAAGAGTTTATTTTGGTACTGGCTCTGATACTCCATATGTTCAGGATTATGAAACAGATAAAGTAAGAAGAGCCGTATTAGAAGATACAGTAAAGGGTTCAATCGTTGCAGATGCATTACCAAACATAGATTTTATAATGTCAATGGGTTTAGCATCAGATACTCCCATATCTATATCAGATATACATCAGTTTACTGCTATGTTAAAAAACTCCACTAAACCAATTATTATAACTGCCCATAATGAAATTAACACAAAAACTATGGTCGAAATTAATGAATTAGTAACAGGATTTCCTGTAAGAGATAAGCCAAATATCATGTTATATAATGAGCCTAGTTCTCCATTGCGTCACACTAGAGAAGTAGCTCAAAAGGCACTTTTTTCGGCCGATATTGGCTTACCTATAATCTATGTGCCAGCAGTAATGCTAGGAGGTGCAGCACCTATCACTTTAGCCGGAGGTTTAGTAGTAGCAAATTGCGAACTATTAAGTGGACTAGTTTTGCATCAATGCCGGCGTTCGGGAGCTCCATTTATATATGGTGGTGCTGCTACACCATTGGATATGAGGACAGGGAATTGTTCTTACTGTGCACCAGAAGGACATCTAAATGCAGTCTATCTAGCTGAGATGGCTCGCTACTATGACTTGCCAGTCTTTACTTATGGAGGATGCTCTGATGCCATTACGTTTGACCAGCAGGCATCTATGGAAGCAATGTATACCTTAATGATTAACGCTTTAAATGGAGGAAACTTGATACACGATGTAGGTTTTTTAGGACAGGGAATGGTTTATTCCATAGAAACAATGGTAGCCTCAAATGAAATGATTAGTATGATAAAACGTCTTATAAGAGGTATTGATTTTAGCGAGACCAAGTTGGCAGTAGATACAATTTGCAAGGTTGGAATTGGAGGAAATTATTTAGGAGAAGAAATAACAGCAAAATATTTTCGCGAAGAATTGTTTATTCCTGAATTACTCAATCGGGAGAATGTGAATAACCGGCACGGTGCTGGGGGATGGTATGCCAGTAATATAAAAGAAAAGATACAAAAAATACTTCTCCAACATAAATCAGAAATGTTACCAAAAAATATAGAGGAAAAAATTAATGAAATAACTAAAAAAGCTCAAAGATAAATCAGATTTGATAAATACTCACAGCCATGATAAAATATGGAAAATATTATAGATTGAAAATTGCCAATAATGACAAAATTCATTCTTAATCTTATTATGTTATAGGGGGAAATCAATGAAATTTACAAAAACAAACCATACACCTAAATTAAGTTTTATATCCGATGAACAGCTTTATGAAATACATATGGCAACCATGGAAGTCTTGGAAAGAGTAGGAGTAAAGGTTAGTCATGAAAAAGCAAAAGAAATGCTAAGGCAAGCGGGAGCTTATGTGAAAGGAGATTTAGTAAAAATTCCCGCTGTGATGGTAGAAAGTGCGTTACGTACTGCTCCAAAAAGAGTCGTATTGTGTAATAGAAGTGGTGAGAGGAAACTTTTTTTGGAGAAAAATAATACATACTATGGTCTCGGGTCAGATTTACCCTGGACTATTGATATTAATACTGGAGAAAGACGTTCCAGTACTAAACAGGATGTAATCAATGCTTCAATTATATTAGATTCTTTACCAAATTATGATTTTATGATGTCATTTGCTATTGCTACTGATGTTCCAAAAAAGGATTCCTATTTACATCAATTTCAGGCAATGGTAGAGCATACTTCAAAGCCAATTATTTATACTGCAAGGGATGGAATTGATTTTATGCAAATTGTTGAAATGGCTTCAATTATAGCTGGTGGTTATGAGGAACTAAAACAAAAGCCTTTTATTGCATGCTATCACGAGCCAATTTCTCCTTTATGCCATACTAATGAAGGACTATCGAAATTATTAGCATGTTCTAAATATGGAATTCCTGCAGTATATACGCCTGGAATGGGAGCAGGAGGAAACGCACCCTGCACAGCGGCAGGGCTTTTGACCCAGGCTAATGCAGAGCTGTTAAGTGGTTTGGTCATACACCAATTAGAAGTAAAAGGAGCACCGTTTATATATGGAGGATGTCCTTCGATTATGGATATGAGATCTACAATTTTTTCATACGGATGCCCCGAGTGGCATATGAATAGTGTTGTTTTATCACAAATGGCACGCTTCTATGAGCTTCCTATTTTCAGTACTGGTGGATGTAGTGACTCACCAATCTTTGATCAACAGGCTGGCATAGAACTGGGGTATAGTATTGTGTTAGCTGAACTTAGTGGTGCAAACCTAATTCATGATGTTGGTTATCTAGAGGCAGGTTTAACAGCATCATTAGAATCAATGGTTGTAGGTAATGAGGTTATAGGATTAGCACGTCGGATAGGAAAGGGATATGAAATCAACAAGGAAACCCTAGCTGTAGAAGTTATGGAAAGAGTTGGGCCAGGGGGAAACTACATAGATGATGAACACACTTTCAACAATTTCAGGAACGAGTTTTGGGTACCACAGTTGCTTAATAGAAAAAGACATAAAGATTGGGTGGAGGATGGAGGCTTATCGCTTGGGCAGAGGGCCAGTTCTATGGCAAAAGAGATTCTATTAACGCATAAGCCTAAACCACTTCCAGACCAAGTTAAAGTAAAACTGACCGAAATTATTAATAATGCAAAAAGGTAGTAGGCAAGAAATAGTTGCCATTACAGAAAAGAAGGAGTTGATGCCTGTTTCAATGGTTTATAAATAAAAAGAAAATAGGGAGGGTAACAAAGAAATGAAAAAAAACATTTTACTGATCTTTGTGTGCGTTTTAATACTAACTCTGGCATTGACGTTAATAGCTTGTGGCACACAAGATGAACCGGCGGAAGAACCTAGTGAACCTGAAATAGAAAAGATTAGCTTACGTATAGCTGGACAAAGTGCTATTGACAACCCTGATACTCAAGCTGTGTACCGCTTAGTAGATAAGGTTAAAGAAGATAGTGATGGTTCTATTGATATTACTGTCTATCCTGCAAACCAATTAGGAGATTATACACAAGTTTATGAAGAACTAATGAGGGGTTCCATTGATATGGCTCTTATTTCTGTTGCTCCAACATATGATGATAGATTATTTCTATGCTATTTACCATTTATCGCAGAAAATTATGAAGAGGTAAAAAGGTTATATGTACCAGATGGGTTTATGTACAATACTTTTAGTGAAGTACATGGAAGCTTAGGTGTCCAATTCTTAGGTTTTTATGGAGAAGGTCTTGGGGGTATTGGTTCAGCTAAAATGCCAATCGAACCACTAGACAATTCAGTTGACAAAGGCATTTTACTAAGAGTACCAGGTATAGAGTCTATTAAACTTAGTGCAGAGGCTATGGGCTATAGGACTACATCTATACCATATGCAGAGGTTTATACGGCAATGCAGACAGGTGTATGTGATGGTTGGCTTGGAGGACCTGCATCGTTAAACTGGACTGGATTTAGAGATGTTATTGATTACTATATACAAACAAACAGCTGGTTTGAAGTTACATTTTTTCTAATGAATAAAGATACATGGGATTCATTAAGTCAAGAGCATCAAAGCATAATTAAAGAGGCTGTTTCTCAAGAATCAATTAGAAGTTTTGAAACGGCCGAGGAATTAAATGAAGGGTATATGGATCAAATGAGGGACTATGGAATAGAGGTTGTAGTATTTACAGATGAGGAACTAAGAGAAGTTGCTAAGCATAATAGAGATGTTGTTTGGCCAGCAGTAAGAGATCGAATAGGCCCAGAATTAATTGACGAACTAATGAAACAGTATTAATGCAAAAGAGTGTAATTCTCTGTCTTAAAGTAGTCAGGGGAAATTAAAATTTCCCCTGACCCTTTGGAACTATTTAAAGGATTGAGGATTTAAGTGAACGTGAACGGAGGATAAAAAATGACACAAATGCCTGTTCTCTTATCAAAAGTAAATAGATTTTTTTCTTTAATATGGAAGTCTTTAGTAAAATTCCAACAAACTATCATGATTATTTGCAGTATCTTAATAATTTTAGGGATTAGTGCTCAAGCAGCATTTCGTTACCTATTACAGTTAGATTTTTACGGATTAGATGAATTCATAGTAATTATTGCTTTTTGGCTCTATTTTATGGGTAGTTCTTATGGAAGCTATGAACAAAGCCATATTAAAGCTGATATCGTTTCGGTATATATAAAAAATCAAAAAATTAAGGATTTTTTGAAGTTAATAGCATCTTCAATAACAACAGGCATAAGCTTGCTAGTTACTTATTGGGCCTTAGATTTTTTTATATGGGGTATAGTTAAACAAGCAAAGTCACCTGTCTTAAGCATACCCATGGTTATTCCTCAAAGTGCCATATTTATTGGGTTTATACTAATGTCATTATATTCTGTGGTCTATCTGTATCTAGATATTAAAAAGTTTTTTTCAGGAGATCCAATAACTAGTAATCAGAAGAGGGGGTCATTTTAATGCATATAGAGATAGCGTTAGTAGTACTGATTATAACTTTGATAATAGGAGTTCCTGTTCCTTTTGCTTTTTTTAGCGCTGTTGCCTATTTGGTTTATGCATTGGGATATGACCCTGGCTTTTTATTGCCTTACGGATTTAGTAAGATGAGCACAGTCGTATTGTTAGCAATTCCCCTGTTTATTATGGCCGGAGGACTAATGGAAAAAGGTGGAATAGGTGGTAAGCTAGCCGATGTAGTTGATATATTAGTTGGCAGATTTAAAGGAGGCTTAGGAGCAGTATCTATTGTTTCATGTGCCATATTTGGTTCTATCACGGGTAGTGCAGCTGCAACATTGTCATGTATTGGAACAGTAATGATACCTAGGTTATATGCGGCAGGGTATCCTAAAGGGCATACGGCAGCATTAATCTCAAATGCATCAGTTATTGGTTTGTTAATACCACCAAGTGCAATAATGATTCTATATGGATGGATCGGTAACCAATCCATTCTTGCATGTTTTTTAGCAACAGTTATTCCTGGGATAATTCTAACCATACTTTTATGTACGGTAAACTATTTTCTATTAAGAAATAATACGAACATAAAGGTTAGCGAGAAATTAGATCTTTCTACCACAGCGAAGGTTTTTGGTATTAGAACCTTAAAGGCTACACCGGCATTGGCAATGCCATTTATAGTGCTTGGGGGAATTTATGCAGGAATAATGACACCTACAGAAGCTGCGGCAGTAGCAGTCTTTTATTCGGTACCCATTGGTTTCTTAGTTTATAAGGGTCTAAATCGTGACAATTTCTTAAAAGTTTTAATAGAAACTGCCACAACAACTGGAGTAATAATGGTAATGCTATATGCAGTTATGCTTCTAAGTCGTATATATATAATGGAAAATGTGCCACAGACCATAATGGCATACCTTGCAGCCATATCAGAAAATAAGTATGTAATACTAATGATGTTGAATGTATTTATGATAATTATTGGGATGCTAATGGACGATGTAAGTGCCGTTTTATTAACTACTCCAGTTTTATTGCCTGTTGCTATAATCATAGGGGTTAACCCTATTCACTTCGCAGCTATTTTAGGGGTGAATCTTGGTATGGGTAATATAACTCCACCAACTGCACCTTTACTATTTTTAGGTAGTCGTGTCGGAGGAGCTAGTCTAAACAAAATGCTTGGGCCTTCTTTTTATATGATAATATTTGCATGGTTACCCACGCTATTGATAACAACCTATGTACCACAAGTAGCTATGTTTCTGCCTAAATTAATCTTAGGAATACAGTACTGAAAGACAACTGAACTAGTCCATTATCTTAAATTGCTATTTAGTCAATTCTTTAATAACAGGAGGATGATTTACCATGAAGCCTAATCAAACATTATTTGCTTCGCCTCACCTTAGTTTTTTTTCAGATGATCAGATAAATGAAATCCACTTAAAAACATTAGAAGTATTAGAAAGGGTAGGAGTTAGGGTTGATGAACCCGAGGCTTTAGAACTGCTTGCTGGAGCCGGTGCATTTGTAACTAAGGATAAAGTCCGTATACCATCTTGGATAGTGGATGAAGCTATCAGAACTTCTCCGCAAAGAGTTGTCTTAGCAGATAGAGGAGGAAACCGAAAACTGTTCCTAGAGAAAAACCAACCATATTTTGGGCCAGGTTCTGACCTTCCCTATACTATAGACACTTACACAGGTGAAAGAAGGCGTAGTGTTAAGAGAGATGTTGTAAATGCATCTAAAGTAGTAGAAGCGCTTGAAAACATAGATTTCATGATGTCTATGGGAATAGCATGTGATGTGCCCGAAGCAACATCTGATCTTCATCAATTTGATGCTATGGTCACCAACACAACGGTACCTATAGTATTTACAGCACACCATCGGCAAGGATTACTTGACATAATTGAAATGGCTTCTATAGTAGCTGGAGGACTAGATAAATTAAAGCAAAATCCATTTATTGCTTGCTATAATGAACCTATCTCACCCTTAATGCATAGTCCGGAGGGCACCCATAAGCTATTGACTTGTGCTGAAAACGGGATACCAATAGTTTATACCCCTGGATTAATGGCAGGAGCTACAGGTCCTGTCACAATGGCAGGTGCTGTTATCACAGCTAATGCAGAGCTGCTAAGTGGTCTAGTTATCCACCAGCTGAAGAAAAGGGGAGCTCCATTTATATACGGAGGGGTTGCCACAATTATGGATATGAAAACATCCATATTACCATATGCAGCACCTGAATGGCATATGAATAGTCTAGTAATCACACAACTTGCACAGTTTTATAAGTTACCAGTCTTTAGTACTGGAGGTTGTTCCGATTCTCCAATTTTTGATAATCAGGCATCAATAGAAGCGACATATAGTTTACTGTTAGCAGGTTTAAGCGGAGCTAATCTTATTCATGATGTAGGCTATATAGAGTCAGGTTTAACTCAGTCTTTAGCATCCCTGACAGTATGCAATGAGACAATTTCATTAGTAAGGCGTATTATTAGAGGATACCAGATCAATGATGAAACAGTAGCTATTGATGTAATTGAGGAGGTAGGCCCAGGTGGTGAATTTGTTACCCATGAGCATACTCTTAAACATTTCAGACAAGAGCATTGGTCTCCCAAATTAATAAATAGATATAGATATGATGAATGGAAGGAAAAAGGTGGAACAACTATGGCACAAAGGGCGAATGAAGAAGTTAAGAAAATATTAGAAAGTGATAATGAAAATCAATTAGACAAGGAGACTTCTGCTTACTTGTCTGAATACTTAAAGGTAAAGGATAGAGTGTATAGTTAATAGATCTGTGTAGTTTAAATTGGGGGTAAAATCTATGAAAAGTAATGTATCAATACAGCTTACTCCATCACTATGTTTTTTGTCCCACAACCAAAGAGAAGATATCCATTTTGGAGCATTGGAGTTATTAGAAAATACGGGAGTGCAAATTTTACATTCTGAAGCTATTTCCCTACTCAGGGAAGCTGGAGCTATTATAGATGAAAAACTAGTTAGAATCCCTGAAGCACTAGTAAAAAGGGCATTGAGTACTACCCCTTCTAGAGTTGTTATGGCAAATAGACATGGAGAAAGAAACATGTTCTTAGAAGGGAAAAGAAGCTATTTTGGAACTGGGTCATGCTGTCCATATACTATAGATCCATTTAGTGGACAACGAAGACTCGCAGAAAAAACAGATGTAGCAAATATGGCAAAGCTATGTGATTACCTACATAATATTGATTTTGTAATGTCAATGAACCTGGTAAGGCACCCATCCCCGGAAATGGGATATATCCATGAGTTTGATGCAATGCTAAGAAACACAACAAAACCTATTATTGTTAGTGCTCAAAACGGCAATAATGTTTACAACATTATTAAGATGGCCCAAATAACAATGGGTAGTTCAGAAGACCTTAGAAAAAAACCTATGCTTGCTGTGTATTCTGAATCTACTTCACCTCTTAGACATGCAGAAGATGCATTAAGTAAGCTTCTCATTTGTGCAGAACATAGAATTCCCCTAATTCATACTGTAGGTATAATGGCAGGTGCTACTGCACCAATAACCCTAGCTGGAGCAATTGTACAGGCTAATGCTGAGTTATTAAGTGGTCTTGTAATACATCAATTAAAACAACCAGGCGCTCCATTTATATATGGAGGAACCATTACAGCAATAGATATGAAAACAATGGCTCATCCATATGGAGCCCCTGAGTTTCATGTTGCAAGTGCGGCATTAACTGAGATGGGCGAGTATTATAGTTTACCTGTGTTTAGTACGGGAGGTTGTAGTGATGCTAAGTCCTTTGATGAGCAGGCTGCTGCTGAAGCTGCTTATAGTTTGCTGCTAGCATCTTTATCTGGAGGAAATCTAATTCACGATATAGGTTATATTGATTCTGGATTAACGTCTTCACTTTCACAGATAGTATTTAGTGATGAGATGATAGAATTGATCAAACATGTAACAAGTGGTATTTCCTTTAAAGAAGACGATCTAGCTCTTAACATCATACATGATGTGGGTCCAGGAGGCCATTTCTTGGCAGAAAAGCATACCTTAGATCATTTTAGAAAAATATACTCTCCCAAACTGTTTACTAGGCACAGCTATGCTAATTGGGAAACAAGCGGAAAGAGAAGCTTAGGTGATATAGTTAATGATGAAGTAGTAAGAATACTTGATAATCATATTCCAGACCCCATAGATAAGGAAATAATTGCGGAATTAGACAAACTAATTGTGAGCCTTGATTCTAACTAAAGCCTTCCATTTTACAACCAAAAAGCTTAAAATGGTTTTATTATTACTAATGCATTGTGTGAAGTTTGTGTAGAAGTTAGGATGTGGGAAATGCTTACTAATCAAAATGATTCTAGAAGGACATTATTTTTCATGGGATTATTCATTTTTCTCATATCCGTTGGAGAAGGTATGACTGCTCCAGCAATTCCTCTTTATGGTGATGAATTGGGTGCTAGTTACAAGCAGTTAGGCTTTTTAATGACTGGTTATTCAATTGCTTATGCAGCCATGACGGTTTTCTCAGGAAGAATGTCAGATCAGCTAGGTCGTAAAAGAATACTATTAGTTAGTATAACGTTGTCCATCTTAGCTTCCACAGGCTACTATTTGGCTTCAACGCCCATAGCTTTATTAGCTTTTCGAACATTAGAAGGAATGAGTAGGGGTATGCTGTGGCCAGTTGCTGAAGCAATAGTGGCTGATAATACAACCTTTCAAGGGCGAGGAAAGGCTATGGGCCATTTTTCGGCAGCATATGGTGGTGGCGTGGCTACAGGTACACTTGCAGGTGGTTATGTAATGGAATATATAGGTTTAACCCAAGTATTTCCATTCTACCCCATACTAGGGATTATCGTTTTCGGTACCATTCTTATAGGTGTAAAGGAAAGAAAAACAGAAAGTCATTTTAATAATGGAAAACTTGGCTCAGGTGATATTAGTAGTCTGCTTTTTGAGATTAAGAAAATATGGCCCATATGTTATGCAGGGTTTGCATATGCAGGATTCCTATATTCTTTATGGGGACTATTATCAAAGGTTGCAGATTCATTTGGAGTAGCTCATATGGGGATAGGAGTTATTTTCACCTTTTTTTGGCTATCTCGTTTGAGCTCATTTATGATTTGTGGTAGGGCTATTGATTGGTTTGGACGAAAAAAAGTATTTATTGCTGGACTCTCTCTTTGCTCTTTATCGGCAGGAACTTTCCTTATTGCAAGTGAGTTTTCTATATTTTTATTTGCTGCACTTATGGGTGGCGTTGGTACAGGTATTGTTTTTCCATTATGCATTACCTTAGTAGCTGATTTTACATCTCCCGCATATAGGGGAGTTGGAATGGGCTTTTTAGAGTTTATTATGGGCATTGGCATGATAAGTCAAACAGCTATATCAGGAATACTAGGTGAGATAGGTGGCGTCCACATGACATTTCTCTTCACATTCTTTGTGATAGTAATGACTATTCCCATAGTGGTTTTCTTCGTAAAAGAACCCACAGCTGAATACAGTTCTATAAAGTGAAACTTCATCAGTAGGGGTTTTCTTCATCCCCTACTGATGTTAGTTGAACCAATCAGGAACTTAGCATCCGTTATCCCACACTTTAGAAGTGGGGGTCTTACGGAAGGTTAGTACGTGATAAATTACAATTAGCCTAGCCTTTTGTAACTGCTACTAGTGGACGTAATAGATAGCTAGCAGCTTTTAGAAAGTCAACCCTACTTGCAGTAAAAAGCTTATTTCCTAGCGGTCCATTTAACCCCTTGACCAATAAATCAAATTTGGAGTTATCAAGCTTTTCCATAGACCTACGAATAACTAATGAATTATTATAGCTGGACCTGAGCCTTTTAGTTAAATCCTCGTATTGCCCCTTCCCAAGTAAATCATAAGCAGCATATACTCCTGTGAGTATTGCTGACATCTGTCCAAAGCCTAAAAATGGCATTATAGAACCAAAACAATTACCAACAAATAAAGTATTACCTATTCTGGGTGAATGACACTTGCCAATGATATAGTTTTTTATTTGGAAGCTATCGGTTATCTTCAAATCTTGATCAAGATTTTTACAAACCAAACTATGCAATATATCTAATTTATCCCCTATTTCTACAGTACTGTTTTCTGGATAATCTGGATATGCTACTACTATATTTGCTTCCTTTTCGGATAATGGTATCAAATAAGAATACCCCTTGGGAGCTATATCGTTATTCAGCCAGGCTTCAATAGTGTATCTATTAAAATCACCAACAATTGTAAAACCCTTAAGAGAAACAGTTAAATCCTGCTCATAAGGCTGTATTTTTGTTGCATAAGACCCATCCCCAGTAGCGAGTATTACATGTGAAAAATCTTTAAGTAAATGTTCATATGTTTGTTTCGAATTGAAAAAAATCTTACTTTTTACTTGCTGTGCTAATTGACATTCAAAGGAATCTTTATCTCTACCACGGATATTAGTAAAACCCAGATTGCCGGTAATTACTCCTGTCTCATTTTCTGAATGTAAGATAAATTTATTGATGTTACCTGTAGGTCTAAGGAAAATTCCATGTTTTTGGGATAGATAGGCTATATCATCTTTAATTGGGCGTGACATAATTGAGAGCAAAATCTCCCCATTAACAAAACGATCACCTATTTGGTTCCGTTTTTCAAATATGGTAGGGGATATGCCATTTTGCTCCAATGTAATTGCACAAGAAAGGCCTGACAGTCCCGCACCCATAATGGCTATTTTTATTTTAGCTCACATCCCTTCAACAAATAGTATCTGACTAATAACAATAAATTATCCCAGATCACACCTTCCCTTAGATATAATAAATTCTCCTTATTTAAGTCAATATAATATGCATTTGGTAGGATTCTGTCTTTAATGGAAAAATGGATAAAATTATTGAAAAGATATTGAGTAGTTAGGGTTATCATGCTACAATACCCATAGTATTATACTGAAAAACATAGTGTTTTTGTTGCATGATTTTTTCTATCTTTTAGGGGCTTAAAAAGTAAATTACTGCCTAAACAAAATGTAAATTTATGGATATAATTGAGAAAAGTTGCAAGGGGGATGAAAAAATGACTAAACAAATTTGGGATATACTTGTTGTTGGTGGTGGACCTGCAGGGTTGACAGCAGGTATCTATGGTGCAAGATCCAAGATGAAGACTTTAATACTAGAAAAGGGAAGACCAGGTGGTCAAGCGGCAACCACAGAGGAAATGGAGAATTACCCAGGCTTTGGAAGGGGCGCAACTGGTCCTAATATAATGAAGTCCATAACAAAGCATGCAGAAGAGTTTGGTGTATCCATCAAGAAAGAATTTGTAAGCGATCTGGATCTTGATGGGGATATTAAAATAGTTACAACTAAGAAAGGCGAAGAATTCTACGGGAAAACGGTAGTACTTTGTCCTGGTGCCAATCCTAGATCTTTAGGCATTAAAGGAGAAAAGAAATTTATCGGTAAAGGTGTTTCTTACTGTGCCACATGTGATGCTGATTTTTATGAAGAGTTAGATGTTGTAGTAGTAGGAAATGGCGATGCAGCTATAGAAGAAGCAATATACCTCACAAAGTTTGCAGAAAAAGTAACAGTTATAGTTATCCATGATGAAGGCATATTAGATGCCAATAAGGCTAGTCAAGAGAAAGCCTTTGCTAACCCTAAAATTGATTTTATTTGGAACTCAGTTTTAGACGAAATTAAGGGTGACGGCCTTGTAGAAACTGTTGCTATAAAAAATTTAAAAACAGGGGAAATAAGTGAAGTTGAAACTAATGGTGTCTTTTTCTTTGTTGGATATGTACCAAATACAGAATTTTTAAAGGGAAAAATAGCCTTGGATGACCATGGGTACATTATAGTTAATGAAAAAATGGAAACATCAATACCTGGTGTGTATGCAGCAGGAGATGCAAATCAAAAGTTTCTTCGTCAGGTGGTAACAGCAGCTTCAGACGGTGCTATTGCAGCATTTGCTGCAGATAAGTACTTGGCAGAGGAAGAAAACTTTAAAATGCAGGTTTTAGATGCTAAGGAAACCGTTTTAGTTGCCTTTTGGAGTCCTCAATCAGAGGAGAGTATTGAAGCAGTTTCTCTTTTGGAACAGAATATAGAACAGTTTACGGATACTAAGCTGGTAAAGATAGATTTATATAGAAACCATTTGGTTGCAAGTAGATATAATGTTAACAGTATACCTACAATTTTGGTTTTCGAAAAAGGTGAAGTTGTTAATAGGTTATCTGGGTTACTTAAGAAAGATGTCATAAAGGAACTTGCCGCAAATACTAATTAAGAATTAAAGATTACTTTAGTAATAATATATTTTTTAAAAAATCATGGAGGTGTTAAAGGTGCAGATGTTTGATAAGGAAAACTTTGAGGCTGAAGTATTGGGTTCTTCTGGATTGGTGCTAGTTGATTTTTGGAGTCCTAAGTGTGAACCTTGCAAAGAGTTATTGCCAGAAATTGAAGCTCTTGCAGAAAAGTATGGTAGCAATATTAAGTTTGGAAAGGTTGATGTATCCCAGAACCGCCGTCTTGCAATAGGACAAAAAGTTATGGGTTTGCCTACTATAGTCATTTATAAAGATGGAGAAAAAGCAGCAGAAATGTCTAAAGATTTTACTGCAGAGGATGTAGAAGTAAAAATAAATGAATTATTGTAGACAATTTTAATAATAAAAAATAAGCTCAAAAAATTGGAAGGGGGATAAAAATGCTTAAGGATAAAAAAGTTGTTGTCCTAGGTGATAGGGATGGAATTCCTGGGCCAGCTATTGATGAATGTATAAAAAGTGCTGGTGGCGAAGTGATTTTTTCTACCACAGAATGTTTTGTTTGAACAGCTGCAGGTGCAATGGACCTGGAAAACCAGGCAAGGATTAAGGATCTTTTTGACAAACATGGAGCAGAAAATTTAGTAGTTGTTTTAGGCGGTGCTGAAGCTGAAGCATCCGGATTAGCTGCTGAAACTGTAGCCAATGGAGATCCAACCTTTGCAGGTCCATTAGCTGGAGTCCAGTTGGGACTCAAAGCATATCATATGTTTGAAGAAGAAATTAAGGGTGAAGTAGATCCAGCAGTATATGAAGAACATATCAGTATGATGGAAATGGTTTTAGATTTAGACGCGATTGTGAAAGAGGTAAAAGAAATAAGAGAACAATTTACCACATAGGACATTGGAATAAAAATGACAAAAAGCTATTAGTAAATACATTGGGTAATGGGCATAAAAACTCATTACCCAAAAACATAATATGGGGGTGAATTTTATATGAATTATCCTGTAATAAAGGGTGCGAGCTATGCATTGGTTCATGCTCCTGATATGGTAGTTCACCAGGGAACTACCCAAACTTCTGAGCGGAAAAAGAATCCGGATTCTGAATACCTTCTTAAATTGCCAAAACATTTAAGAAGTTTTAAAGATGCTATAAAGTATCCACCAAATCAGGTCTATATCGGAAATATAGTTCCAATGGAATTGAATAATATAGAAAGACCTTGGTTTAAAAATTCAATAAGTGATGCAAATAGTGAAGGCAAATATGGTGAGATAGTCCCAGAAGAATTGTTTTTAGGAATCATAAAAGTAGTTGATTCTTTTGACCTAGTTTACCTTGAGAAAGATTTTCAGGCTACTGTTAAAGAAAAAATCATTAATCATAAAGTTTTCAGAGATATAAAGGCTAATGATAAATTAGATAGAAATCCAGCAGAAATTGAAGAAATAGAAAAACTTGTTAACGGTCATAGAGCAGAGCCTTTGTACTATGAAGGAAAACTAGTTGGTTGCGTTAAAAAAGCCCATGATAGTGATCCAGCTTTAACTGAACATATAATGTTTGAAAACTTAGTTGCTAAAGCATCAGCAGTAGTTTCTTTAAAACTACTATTTGCAAAAACAGATTTGGAAGCTTCTCAAGTTGACTATATTATAGAAACTTCAGAAGAGGCCTGCGGAGATATGAATCAAAGAGGTGGAGGAAACTTTGCCAAGGCTATTGGTGAGATTTGTGGGTGCATTAATGCTACAGGTTCAGATACGCGTGGTTTTTGTGCAGCACCCGCCCATGGGATGATACAAGCATCTGCATTAGTACAATCAGGAGTATTTAATAATGTGGTTGTAGTTGCGGGGGGAGCAGTAGCAAAACTTGGTATGAATGGTAAGGATCATGTTGCAAAAGATATGCCAATTCTTGAAGATGTTTTAGGAGCTTTTGCCATCCATGTTGGTGAAAATGATGGGATAAGTCCTGTGATTAGAACAGACGTGGTTGGTAGACATAAAATTGGTTCGGGTGCATCTCCACAGGCACTAAATCAAGCAATAGTTTTTGATCCCATAGAAAAGGTTGGGTGGAGAGTATCTGATATAGATAAGTTTTCCGTTGAAATGCAAAATCCAGAGATTACTGAAGCAGCTGGTGCTGGAGATGTTCCCAAGGCGAATTACAAAATGATTGCTGCTCATGGTGTGAAGAAGGGAGAGTTTGATCGATCAGAAATTGATGCTCAGGTAGCTCGTTTTGGAATGCCGGGCTTTGCGCCAACTCAGGGCCATATTCCTTCGGGAGTTCCATTCATAGGATTTGCCAGAGACTTAATCTTAAAAGGTGATATTAATAGAGTTATGGTCATTGGAAAGGGAAGTCTGTTTTTGGGACGCCTCACAAACCTTTTTGACGGGGTTTCCTTCGTAATTGAAAAGAACTCAGGTATAAAGGGCACAGGTGTAAATAAAGAAGAAGTACGTAAGATGATAGCTGATGCTATGAGAAATCTTGCTGACACACTTAAGGCGTAGATTGGGGGTGACGGTTTGGACAATATAGCAATAAAAAGTTCCATAGGGGATATATTTGAAGAAATAGCAAACGCCCTTGAAACAGGTACGTTTGGAAGTAAAACAAGAGTTGGTATAACAATTCTTGGTAGTGAATTAGGAAAAGATGAAATAGTCTCAGGGGCAGAAAAGGCTCAAAATAGCAATCCT
This sequence comes from Desulfitibacter sp. BRH_c19, assembly GCA_001515945.1. Classification (NCBI taxonomy): domain Bacteria; kingdom Bacillati; phylum Bacillota; class Clostridia; order Neomoorellales; family Desulfitibacteraceae; genus Desulfitibacter; species Desulfitibacter sp. BRH_c19. The sequence continues at coordinate 158,973 of LOER01000046.1, read as the reverse complement.
GATTTAGAAGTAGTTGTGATAGGCCATGGAGTAGAAACAAAGTTAGAAATTATTGAGGCTATTGATGAAAAACATGCCCATAAGTTAATGGATGAAATGCTTTGTAGTGGTGAGTTAAATGCTGCAGTTACAATGCATTATAATTTTCCAATAGGAGTCTCTACTGTTGGAAAGGTAATCACTCCTGGTAAAGGTAAAGAAATGTATTTAGCAACTACAACAGGAACATCTGCTACTGAACGGGTATCAGGCATGCTCAAAAACGCTATTTATGGAATAGCAGCAGCTAAAGCATCTGGTAATAGTATCCCAACTATAGGGATCCTAAATATCGACGGAGCAAGGCATCTGGAAAGAGCTTTAAGACATCTAAAAGATAATGGCTTTCCTATTAAGTTTACTGAATCTGCCAGAAGTGATGGTGGAGTTGTTATGCGTGGCAACGATCTTCTACTTGGAGTACCTGACATCATGGTAACAGATAGCTTGACAGGGAATGTTTTAATGAAAATGTTTTCAGCTTTTTCAAGTGGAGGCAATTATGAGTCTACTGGTTACGGATATGGTCCTGGCATTGGAGAAAAATACGATAGAGTTATCTGTATTCTTTCAAGGGCATCTGGAGCACCAGTAGTTGCCAATGCAATCAAATATGCAGGTGATCTTGCAAAGGGGAAGCTTCTAAACCAAGTGGAAATACTCTTTGCAGAAGCAAAAAAAGCAGGACTAAATGAACTTATAAGCTCAATAGAAAGCTCATCTAGCTCTGTTAAGAAATATAATGTAGATCATGCGGTTACACCACCGCCTGCCAAGATAGTTACTGACGATATTCCAGGAATAGAAATTTTGGAGCTTGATGAGGCTGCACAATTATTGTGGAAAAATGGTATTTATGCAACAACGGGTATGGGTTGTACTGGCCCGATTGTTCAGATAGCCGAAGAGGACAAAGAAGCAGCAGTACAACTTCTAAAAGAGCATAAGTTTATTGGATAATATAGTGTATTAGTAAACAGCCGGCATTTTAAAGTCTCGGCTGTTTTTTATTTAGAGAAGCTGCTAATAAGCCCAATAGGAAAAATAACCCAAACATGGAACAAAATAACTTTTGAGTTCATAAAATGGTAGTATTACAAGCTGGGATAACATAAGAAATTCTCAAGGGGTGACATAAAATGTTAACGAGAAAACGAACGATTATTATGTATAAGACAGGGCTTGTCAAAAATCTTAAGCTTTTTGCAAGAAATTTAGAATTAAAATATGGAGCTACTGATGTTAAAATACTTCCTCTAATAAATGGGATATCATGCTTTATACCAGAGAAACTTAGTTTTAGTGTGTTAGATGCTGATGCTGATCAGGAAATTGAAAAAATATTAGACGATATAATAATTTCTTTACAGAAACCGTATGAAGAAAGTGAAACGAAGCTTAGAAGCTTGGGAATTCCTTCCCAAGGTTGGGTATCTGGTAAGCAGGTTATTCCCCAAGGTATTGAAAGAATAGGTGCAAATACTGTATGGAACATTTCCACAGGTAAGGCGGTTAAAGTTGCTGTGTTAGATACAGGTATAGAAGTTGGACACCCCGATTTGCAAGATAATTTAGTAAGAGGCATAAATTTAATTAATCCATATATAGTTCCAAATGATGATAACGGACATGGAACCCACATAGCAGGAATTATCGGTGCCATCAATGACAGACTTGGTGTTGTTGGGGTAGCTCCCAAAGCATCTCTATACCCAGTAAAAGTTTTAGATTATAAAGGTAACGCAACCCTATCTAACCTACTTGAAGGCCTACAGTGGTGTATTGATAATAGAGTTCAGGTAATCAATATGAGTCTGGGAACTAGTGAACATAATGACATCTTATTAAAAGCTATAAAGTCGGTTTATAATGCTGGTATTGTAATGGTAGCGGCAACTGGAAATAATGGTTCACAGAAATATATAGATTACCCAGCAGCATACGCAGAAACAATTGCTGTTGGAGCAATTACAGTAAATGATACTCCTGCCTGGTATAGTAATAGTAATAAAAGAGTTAATCTAATGGCTCCAGGAGATAGAGTTTTATCTACCTACAAAAATGGGTCATATGGTAGCCTTAGTGGTACATCCATGGCAGCTGCTCATGTATCGGGAGTAGTAGCCCTGATGCTTCAGATTGATTCCAAACTTAGTCCATTTCAGCTAACTAATATTCTAGCAAATTCAGCAGAGAAATTACGTTATTTGACAGAAGAAAAGCACGGCTCCGGACTTGTAAGGGCAGATAAAACTATAGAAAGAGTAAAAAGAAAAGAATTTTCCTAAAGTGTTGCTAAAATATGACGATAATATTAAGGAAGATGAAATAAAAAAACCTTGATAAATTCAAGGCTTTAATAATTTTCTGAGATGGTGCCGAAGACCGGAGTCGAACCGGTACGGTTTTAACACCGCTGGATTTTGAGTCCAGTGCGTCTGCCAATTCCGCCACTTCGGCACAGATTAAATTTTAACTGCACTAGCTATATTAACATGTATTTCAGATAGTGTCAACCACCCCTTAATTCGTAATAAATACAATATTCATGGAGGCTTCAGATGTGAAAACAATTAAAATAGCAGTTATTATAATGATATTATCTATTTTTGTAACTGGCTGTAGTGTACCTTTTATCGGAGGAAGTGAAGAAGGCAAGATGCCTATAGAGGTTTATAATATTATGGGTACTGTTCTAGATAAACCAAGTGAAGAGTTAATTATCGTAGGGACATCTATAATAACAGATCAAGTGAAAGTAAGCTCAGTTTTGTGGCAACAATTACAACCTGGGGATATAGTAGATACTAAGATTTCACTTGATAAAATTATTAGTGCAGGATTGCCAGGTGATATTTCTGGAAAAGTTGCTTATCTTGGTCCTGGATATGAGACAGCAGGATATATTACTAATAAGGTTCAAGATCCTATGGGATTTGCATTAATGGTTGGAACAGACAAAATTTCAGGAGCCTATTATGTAGATGAGGAACAATGGAATGAATTCAATCAAGGTGCTGAAGTACAGGTTTTTTACAACCTACAAGGGATACAAGGAGTAGTTTCAAATTAATATGGCCTATTAAGAAAGAGTAACAGTCTTGATTAACAGTAAAAAGCAAATGAGCAAGGGGCAGGGTTTAGAGGGGTTCTACAACCTTTCAAGGCCCTTTTATTATGTATACGACTATTGATCTAGCTCTTGAAGCCTTCATTCGGCCCTGCCTTTTACAATTAATCAGTATTAATTTAGTCAAAAGTATTTTATAAAGGTAATGAAAAAAGTATAATTAGAGTAGTCTAAGTTTATAGAAGGAAGTTGGTGACTAGGCGTGGATACCTGTATAATACATATAGATATGGATGCATTCTACGCCTCAGTAGAACAGAGAGATAATCCAAAGCTGAAGGGAAAACCCGTGATTATTGGTGCTGATCCTAGTGGACGAGGAGTGGTTTCAACCTGCTCATATGAAGCTAGAAAATATGGAGTGCATTCAGCAATGCCCATTAGAACAGCTTACAAATTATGTCCTACAGGTATGTACTTGCCTGTTAACATGAGAAAGTATAAAGTAGTATCTGATGAAATACATGAAATATTTAGAAGATATACACCCCTTGTTGAGCCAATTTCCTTAGACGAAGCTTTTTTGGATGTGACTCATTCCAGAAGCTTGCTGGGTACAGAGGTCGAGATTGCCTTAAAGCTTCAAAAAGAAGTTAAGGAAATCACCAATTTGACGGCATCTATAGGTTTAAGCTATAATAAGTTTTTAGCAAAGATTGCTTCTGATTTAAGAAAGCCCATGGGTTTTGTGCATATTCATAAAGATAATTTCAAAGAAAAGATATGGCCATTATCTGTATCTCGAATTTGGGGAGTGGGACCGAAAACCAGAGTCTATCTTGAACAATTAAACATTAAAACAATCGGAGATATTGCAAGACTTCCTGATTCAGTATTTGAAGGATGGCTAGGAAAAGCAGGAAAGCAGCTATTTCTCTTAGCTCAAGGAATTGACAATAGAAAGGTTGAACCTGCTCACGAACAAAAGTCTATTGGTAAAGAAATAACCTTTAATGAGGATATTACAAACTCTAATCAGGTAAAAAGATGTATAGCCCAAATGTCTGAGCAAATTGGTTCTAGGATGAGAAAAAACAATCTCAAAGGTAAAGTACTTACAGTAAAGATAAGATATCATGACTTTACTACAGTTACCAGAAGCTTTAGCTTTCCTGACCACATGAATAATGATAAAGACATTAGAGACTGGGCTTTTTCTATTTTTAAGAAAAACTGGACTGGTGATCCTATACGGTTAATTGGGATATCAATGTCTAACATAACTACGGACATGATGCAGCAGTTAACCCTATTTACTGATCAAAAAGAAGATATTATATGTGAAACTATGGATAAAATTAGAGAAAAATATGGTTTTGAAAGTATAAATCGGGGTCATTTGGAGGGGAAATGATGGTTCCAGATAATATACTAGTTCAACAGGTAAAGGATGGAAACATTGCATCCTTTGAAATGCTAGTAGCAAGATACGAAAAGCAGGTATATAACATAACATACCGTTATACAGGAAACCGAGATGATGCCTTTGATCTGTCACAGGAGGCATTTTTAAAGGCATATCGTGGTATTAAGAACTTTCGACAGGAATCTACATTTAAAACATGGGTTTATCATATTGCTTCCAATGTATGTAGAGACTATTTGCGAAAGGGAAAGAAATATATAGAAGTCTCAATTGATGAATCTGTACGTGGTGAAGATGGAGATATGGAAAAACAATTTGCGGACAGTAATAAAGGACCTGATGAGGTTTATGAGAGTAAGGAATTATCAGAGTTTATCCAATCTATTATTGATGATTTACAGCAAGAATACAAAGAAGTTATAGTATTAAGAGAAATTCAACAGTTATCCTATGAAGAAATAGCAAAGGTTCTCAACTGTTCTCTGGGAACAATAAAATCAAGACTTAATAGAGCAAGAAAGATTTTAAAAGAGAAAATAATAGTAGCTGGGGAACAATATAAAGTTGATTTACGTCAAACAAAGTAGAAAGGGGGGGTGCCAGTTGAGATGCGAGCAAATACAAAATTTATTATCGATGTATATTGATGGTGAAACCACAGTTGAAGAGACTGTCATAATTAAAGAGCATCTTAGTGAATGCATTGAATGCCAAAAAGAATACGAAGACTTAAAAACTGTACTGAGCTTATTTAATACCCTGGAACCGATAGAACCCCCTGACGACTTAAGGGATTCCATAATGGCAAAGGTAAAAAGTGAAAACCCAGAAAAATCTGTATTTACAGCTAAAAAAGGACGATGGATTGCTTGGGGAGCTACAGCAGCAGTTATCTTTATCATTGTAGGAACTGTTGGCATATCTAATCTACTTAACAATACAATGTACATGAAGTCTGCGCAAGACTCAGATTCTGTACAATCAGATGTCGCTAAATCAGATATTGAAGAATCAGGTATTGAAGAATCAGATATTGCAGTATCTGATAAAGTAGAATCTGACGAGGTGGGGATCATGGAATTAGAAGAAGATTCCGATCAGAGAACAACACAGGAAGTTGAGTTATTTGATACTGCAACTAATAGTGATGAAGAGCCCCCAGTTCTAGATGGAGGAGAAATAGATAATGAAACAGTCCAACCTAGAATGTTTATTAAAGGAAGTGAAGAATTAGAAGTAGAAGAACCCCAAAATACCGAGGGGCAAGTACAAGAAGAATTATTCAAGGAGTTCTTAACCGTAAGTGTTGAGGATTTAGATACTTCAATAGATAATATAACAAAACTACTAAGCAGTTCATCAGTTATTAACAAATACGAGCACGAAGCTAAGATTATAGGTTGGAAGGAAAAAGACGAAAATGATATAATGGAAGCAATTGTAGAATTTGGTTCATTAGAATTTGAGGACTCTTATGTAACTGATTTTTTAGAGGAATTTTCTAGGCTGCGATTGGAGAAAGAGATGCTTGTAGATACCTTAAATGAACAAACCCAAGAGTATGATCAGAGTCTTAATATACAAAAAGAATTAGAAATGATTGAATGGAAAATTGATACTATCAATGAATTAGAAATAGATAAGGTAGTATTTTATGAAATAAGGGTAATAGAAAAGGAATAGTTATTCGGTACAGCAGGAATTATCCTAGCTGTACCGAATTTTTATTGGAAGTTCTTTTGATTTGTTATAGACTTAATCTAATACCATAATATTCATAAGGAAGAAAAGGGAATAATATAAAATGAGGTGAAATTATTGAGTGATAAATTCCTAATCATAGATGGAAGCAGTTTAGTACATAGAGCCTTTTATGCCTTACCTATTCTAACTAACAGAGAAGGTGTATTTACTAATGCTGTTTATGGTTTTACCAACATGCTTTTAAAAATAATCGAACAAGAGCAGCCAAAATATTTAGCGGTTGCCTTTGATAAAGGAAGAGTTACCTTTAGAAATATAGCATTTAGAGAGTATAAAGGGCATAGAAAAGCAACCTCACCAGAACTGAAGCCGCAATTCTCCTTAGTTCAAAAAGTGTTACAAGCACTAAATGTTTCTTTTTTTGAGTTAGAAAATTATGAAGCAGATGATATTATTGGAACTTTTGTCAGACTTGGGGAAAAGGATGGATTAACCAATGTTATAATTACTGGTGATAAGGATCTCTTACAGTTAATAACGGAAAAAAGCAGGGTGCTTTTGACAAGAAAAGGTATAAGCCAGACAGAATACATTGATTTACCTAAACTTAGGGAAATCTATGAATTAGAACCCCGACAGATGATAGATGTAAAAGGCCTCATGGGTGATCAATCAGACAACATACCAGGAGTACCTTCAGTAGGAGAAAAGACTGCTTTAAAGCTTATTAAGCAGTTTGGAAGTGTTGAAGGTGTTTATGAAAATATTGATCAGGTCAAGGGAGAAAAGCTTAGATATAATTTACAAGAAAACAAGGAAAAAGCTTTTCTAAGTAAAGAGCTAGCTACTATTGAATGCTGTGTACCCATGGAATTAGACATTAAAAAATGCATCTATGAAAAACCCAACTATAAACAATTATTAACCTTATTTAAAGATTTAGAGTTTAATAGCTTGGTGAAAAGATTTCTTGAAGAAATGGAACCTGATACAAATGAGAATTTGACAGAAAAGCTTTTAGCTGAAAAATTCCTTAATGGATATAATAAGAGCAAACCAGTAGCACTTTATATGGAATTCAAGGGTACAAAAAACACCCCTCAATTTGTATCAGCTGTAATGGTACAAGCTGGATTAGCTACTAGCTTTGAATCCTCCCAGGAAGAAGTGTTTAATGATTTCTTTAAGGATAATCCACAGGTGAACGTTATTGTTCATGATTTTAAAGAAGTATATAAATACTTTAAGTATAAGGGAATATCTATAAAAAATGTTCAAGATAGTCAAATAGGTGCCTATTTGCTAAACCCTGTTCGTTCGAACTATGGAATCGAAGAATTAGCGTTGGAATACTTAAATAAAGCATTAGCTGAAGGTAGTGATGCAGTTTTTAATGCCATAGAAAAGGCAGCTATTCTTGAAGAACTATTTCTTAATATACAGGAACAATTAAAAGAAAGCAATTTATATGAACTATATATGAACATAGAGATGCCTCTGATAGCTATTTTGGCTGAAATGGAGTTAACAGGTGTCAAGGTTGAAAAAAATGTACTTGAAATAATGGGTGAAAACCTAGAAAAAAAATTAAATAAACTTACTAAAGACATATATGAATTGGCCGGTGAGGAGTTTAATATTAACTCTCCCAAGCAGCTAGGATCAATTTTATTTGAAAAAATGGACTTACCAAATGGAAAGAAAACAAAAACAGGATACTCTACTAATGCCGAAGTGTTAGAACATATTACCCATCCCATAGGAGAAAAGCTATTAGAGTATAGACAACTGACTAAACTAAAGGGAACATACATAGATGGGCTTAAAGAAATTATTAATGATGAAACAGGAAAAATACATACAACATTCAAACAGACAATAACTGCCACAGGAAGGTTAAGTAGTGTTGAACCGAACCTGCAGAACATCCCCATTCGTCTTGAGGAAGGAAGGGTATTAAGAAAAGCATTTGTGCCTTCAGAAAAAGATAATGTGCTGATAGCTGCAGACTACTCACAAATAGAATTGAGAATTCTAGCACATTTATCAGAGGATGAAAACCTCCTGGATGCCTTTGAAAAGGGGCATGATATTCATACAAGAACGGCCTCAGAGGTGTTTGGAGTACCCATGGAGAACGTCACATCTCAAATGAGAAGAAATGCCAAGGCAGTTAATTTCGGGATAGTATATGGCATAAGTGATTTCGGTTTATCCCGTGACTTGGGTATAAGTATTAAAGAGGCTAAAATGTACATTGAACAGTATTTTAAAAGGTATCAGGGAGTTAATACATACATTAGTGATATAATTGCAAAAGCTAGAGATAATGGTTATGTGACTACACTATTAAATCGAAGAAGGTATTTACCAGATCTATTTAGTCCCAATAAGATGGTTAGGTCCTTTGGAGAAAGAACTGCAATGAATACACCTATTCAAGGAAGTGCAGCGGATATAATTAAAATTGCCATGATAAAATGTCAAGAGTTTTTAGAAAAAGAAGATCTCCCAGTTAAAATGCTTTTGCAGGTCCATGATGAACTTATCTTTGAATGTCCAGAAAAGTTATATGAAGAAGTTGCATCCTCATTGGTAAGCTGTATGGAGAATGCACTTGAATTAAAAGTTCCATTAATCGTAGATGTAAAATATGGTTTTAACTGGTATGATTTAAAAAGCATATAGTGAAGGTGGTGCAAATAATTTGCCTGAATTGCCAGAAGTTGAAACAATTAGAAGGAGCCTTACAGAAAAATTAGCTGGATTAACTATTGATAATCTTGACATATATTTTGAAAAAATAGTTAAGGAACCAACAGATATAGACCGGTTTAAAGAAATTGTGACTGGCAAAAAAATTAAAGGGCTAGACAGGCTGGGCAAGTATTTACTCCTTCAGTTATCGGATAACTATATAATAGTAATTCACTTAAGAATGACAGGAAGGTTGTTATACGTTGCAGATTATGAAGATGTAACAAAACATACCCACTTGATATTCCACCTAGGTAATAATTATCATTTACGTTTTGTGGATGTTAGGAAGTTTGGAACAATTTATCTTTTAAAAGATAATGAACTAGATACAATAAAAGGTTTAGCTCATCTTGGGCCTGAACCTTTGTCAGAAAACTTTACCGCACAGGTTTTTGCTGATAGTTTAAAGAAGAAAAGCAAAAAAATAAAACAGGTACTCCTTGACCAGGATATTGTTGCTGGACTTGGAAATATTTATGCGGACGAAGTTTTGTTTGAGTCCCACATATTGCCTGATAGACCAGCAAACTCTTTAAAAGCAGAGGAAGTCGAGGAACTCTATAAAAGCATAATAAAAATCATTAAAGAAGCCATTGATCATAGGGGGACCACTTTTAGTGACTACGTAGATGGAGAAGGAAAAAAGGGTGAGCACCAAGATCATTTAAAGGTTTATCAAAGAACTGAACAGCCATGTAGTCGCTGTCAATGCCCAATTAAAAAGGAAAAAATAGCAGGGAGAAGTAGCCACTATTGCCCTGGATGTCAGCATTAGATTTTTTGATGAAACAGGCACCCTTAGTTTCCCGAAGCATATGATGTAACTATCATAATGAACTTCGGGAGGCGAAAGATTTGGAAATATTATCTGTCATCCTATTTGCTTTGGCAGTTAGTGTTGATGGTTTTGGTGTTGGCTTGGCATATGGCATGAGAAGTATACGTATTTCTCTTGTCCCATTATTAGTAATCTGTGTCACATCAGCACTTGCTATCACTATATCCATGTATTTTGGGACATTGGTTGCGTCTCTATTTACCCCAGAGACAGCAGGCAGATTAGGTGCTTTTATATTAATATTAGTTGGTATTTGGATAATATTTGAAGCTTGGTCAAAATGGAAGAGGGTTAATGAACCTGATAAGAATACTGAAAATGATCCTTGCTTAATGCGTTTTAAAATTCCTGGACTTGGCATTGTAATTCAGATATTAAAAGAACCTGAGGAGGCAGACTTTGATAGGTCGGGTAATATTAACACCAAAGAGGCTTTGTTTTTAGGATTTGCACTAGCAATGGATGCACTAGGGGCAGGTTTTGGTGCCGCTGTGGCTGGTTATCAAATGCTCTTAGTACCTATCTTTGTTGGAACCTTTAAATTCATGTTGGTTTCAGGAGGCTTATGGCTAGGACGCAAGAGTTGCTTTAGTAGCTTAGGCATAACAGGATCTTTATTACCTGGTATTATTTTAATTATGTTAGGGATTTCACAGATTTAGGAGGTAACATGAAGATAATTGGCCTTACAGGAGGAATTGCCAGCGGAAAAACCACGGTAGCCTCAATTCTTTTAGGATTTGGGGCTACAATAATTGATGCAGATAAGGTTGCAAGAGAAGTAGTTGAGCCTGGAAAACCTGCCTGGCAGGAAATTCGTGAAGTTTTTGGAGACAATGTTTTGCTATCAGGCGGAAATATTAATAGAAAGTATTTAGGAGAATTAATCTTTAATGATCCGAAGAAGAGAAATCTACTAAACTCTATCATACATCCGAGAGTTAAAGATGAGTTTGAAAATAGACTCAAATATTTCAAACAGATTAATAATCCGATAGTATTTCTTGAAGTTCCTTTACTACTTGAAACAGGCATGGATAATATGGTGGATGAAGTATGGTTGGTAGTGGTTAATATGGAAACCCAAATTCAAAGAAATATTAAAAGAGATAGAATTTCAAGGGGACAAGCTATCAAAAGAATAGAATCTCAAATGCCCATAGAGGATAAAAAGAAACGAGCAGACATTATAATAGATGGGCAACTAGAACTTAATGAATTGCAATCTTATTTAAAAAGTTTATGGAATAATATTTTGCCTAATGGAGTAGAGGTAAAAGAGAAAGATCAGGCAATGAACCGAGGGGAATGAATTTAGGATTGGGACTTATTAAAAAGGTGTTATCCTTGCTTTTATTGTTCGTAATTATCATATATGTGCTTGTACCATTTGGGCTTAAGCTATGGTTTCCTTATTATCATCGAGAAACTATTGAATTCTACTCAAGTCAAAGCCAGCTTGATCCTCTTTTTGTAGCTTCAATAATTAGGGTTGAAAGTAGATTTAATTCTATGGCGGAATCTAACAAAGGTGCAAAAGGTCTTATGCAGTTAATGCCAGAAACCGCCATGTGGATAAGTGATCAGATCAATGTGCCTTATGAAGAAGAAAAACTATTTGAACCTAAGTATAATATAAGGCTGGGGAGTTGGTATTTAGCAAGCTTGAAACAAGAGTTTAATAATAACACCAACCTTATCCTAGCTGCCTATAATGGAGGCAGGGGAAATGTAAAAAAATGGGTGGATACAGGCATATGGCTTGGTGATGAGGATATAGATAAAATCCCTTTTAGAGAAACAAGAGATTATGTCCGAAGAGTTAATAGTACATATGAAACATATCAAAAACTTTATGGGAAATAATTGTTTAAAAAGAGGTATTTTAACAATATATAACGAAAAATTAGTGATGATAAATAATTCTAGTTATAGAAGAAGAGAAATTTTGTAGTTAATGGGGTGATTGTTGTGAAAAGAAATGAAATAGATACGCTAGAAAAGGTAAAAAATCTTAAAATAGATAAAAATAGACCTTTTTTTTCAGCAGAACATGAGGAAATACTAAATGGAGCAGTTACGGATATATACTTTATAAGGACCAATGAGATCCTTAAAAAAGAAGGGCTGGCAGATACACCTGTTACTGCAGAGGTTTTTATGAGGCGTTCTGGTATACTAGCTGGTATAGATGAAGCAAAAAATCTCTTGAGGGACAAAGATATTAAAGTATGGGCTTTAAAAGAAGGACAGGCTTGCCAGGCTAAAGATGTGGTAATGAGAATAGAAGGCCCTTATAGTGAGTTTGGAATACACGAGACAGCCATACTAGGAATATTAGCACATTCTAGTGGGTGGGCCACAGCAGCTCATGAAATCAAACAGATTGTCAAAGAAAAATCCTTTTTTTCTTTTGGTGCAAGGCACGTGCACCCAAGCGTTGCTCCAGTCATGGAAAGAGCTGCCTTGGTAGGTGGTGCTAGTGGTGCTAGCTGTGTTTTAGGTGCAAAATTGTTTGGAGTAGACCCTGTTGGAACTGCCCCTCACACGGTTTTCCTAATTATGGGGGATACAGTTAAAGCTGCTGAGGCCTATGATAAACACATGCCAGAAGATGCATCACGTTTGATATTGGTGGATACATTTAAAGATGAAGCTGAAGAAGCCTTAAGAGTTGCAAATGCACTTAAGGATAAGCTTTATGGCATTAGACTAGATACACCTAGTGAAAGAGGAGGCGTAAGACCAGAACTAATCAAGGAAGTAAGAGCAAGACTAGATCAAGCAGGTTTTAACCATGTAAAGATCTTTGTCTCGGGAGGACTGAATCCAGAAAAAATAGAAAAACACATTGCAGCAGGTGCAGATGCCTTTGGAGTAGGTAGCTATATATCAAGTAGGCCACCCATTGACATGACAATGGATATTAAAGAAATTAATGGAAAACCCATAGCAAAAAGGGGAAGAATACCTGGAAAAACTGTAACAGATGGATTAGAAAGAATAATATAATTAAAAGTGTTGTTATTAATGAGTATATGACTATTATATAGGGCAAAAACTAGAGTTAATATGATTACCCTGAAAAGGGGGATGAAATGATCGATTTAAGATATCATATAGCTACAGTTATTGCTCTTTTTCTTGCACTTGGTATTGGAATATTTATTGGAAGTACCGTGATAAGTGATGGTGTTTTAATAAAAGAACAAGAGCAATTAATTGTGCTACTTGAAAAGGAATTTGATAAGCTAAGAGATGATAACCGTTTTTTAAGATCTAATGTACTAAATCTTCAAGAAAATTTGAATACCTATGATGAGTTAGGCAAGGAAGTATTCCCCATTATTGCAGGACAGAGATTAACTGATAAAAGGGTTGGGGTACTAGTCACAAATCCGGACTTTAGTCCGGAAGAGTTTATAGGTGCTTTAACAGAAACTGGAGTGGAAAAGGTATTTGAGATCACAATCTCCAAAGATTTTTATGATCATAATCAAGTTGAACTGATAGTTCCGGACCTCATCAATACTATTACTAAAAAACTAAAGCCATTAGATCATACAATAATGGCCGAAGAATTAGTGGAGTCAGAATTCATAAGTATTAGTGGTAACTTTACAGTTCCAGCAGATTACCTGTTGATTGTTGGGGGCGGCACTACAAACAACAGTTTAGATTTTGCGAAATTATTAGATTATCCATTAATAAAGGAAATTATGAACTTAGGAATATCTATAATTGGAGTTGAACCAACTAATGTAGAGTTTAGTTATATGCCGACGTATAAAGCGTTAGGCATACCAACAGTAGAGAAAATTGATACATTTATTGGAAAGCTAAAGCTCATTAAACTTTTGGAGGAATAGGTTTGATATTGCTATAAAAAAAAATATCTGTTATAATACTCGTTGAGCATAATGCGAGAGTGCTGGAATCGGCAGACAGGCATGTTTGAGGGGCATGTGTCAGAATTGACGTGTGGGTTCAAGTCCCATCTCTCGCACCAATAGTATAAACGGAATCCTACCACTAGGTAGGATATTTTTTTCTACTACCAGAAGTATAAATTGTCGGTAGATAATTAATTCAACTAAGGCTTCCACCTCTGTTAAAGACTTGGCACAAGCCAAGTTTTATCTTATGGAGCTTTTAGTTTGGTCCTGGATAATCACTTATGTTTACTTCAGTAGGAGGTTTCACATTATCATCTCTTAGATCTACATAGAGTTTTCCATTACTTTCTAAAATACAAAGACTCACTTGTGCAAGCGACTTTATACCTTGTTTTTCTAATTCACTAATTAGCCAATTCTTATTAAGACCAATCATTTCTAAGTTCTGCAAAATGATCTGGCCATCATATATTAGCTCTGTAGAAATGCCTTCGTATTTTGTAGAAATATTTAAATCCTCAGGTGTTACACTTCGTTTTTGAGATTTCTTTTTAACAGATAAATAACCGTTAGTTTCTAAGACAGCAAACTCTACATCACTTGGATTAAAAGCTCCCCTAATTCTTAACTGCTGCATTAGTTCATCCATATGATAATTCATTTTTGCCATATTTTTCTCAAGAATTTTTCCATTATGAATAATAATTGTCGGTTCTCCTAATAACCACTTTGAGGTTATTCTATTTTTTATAGTGGCAACTCCTAAAAGCCAGGCAAATAGAAACCAGAAAAACATTCCAGCCAAATGTGTGTAAGGAGGAGAATCAAGCTCTGTGGTCGTTGTAGCTGCGATTGAACCTACAGTTATGCCTACAATATAGTCGAAAAAGGAAAACTGATTAACTTGTTTTTTACCGACAAGTCGGCTAAATATTAAAAGAAAAGCGAAGGCAAAGAATGCCCTTAATAAAACATTTAAATAGTCCATAAACTCAAACCTCCCTATAATAGCTTTCCCACAAAGTGTCTAAAAAATCGTCATTCTGTCCAGAGAGTAGACGAATTATTCTTTTAAATGGGTAGTAAATGTCAGCATTAGCAACAATTTAAAATGGCATGAAACTTGCAACAATAATATGTTTAGCATAGGTATTTTTCTGCTAATACAAAGGGGGGATTATTTTTGAGTAATGTTGCTAGAAAGGTAGTATTAACAGTTGCTGAGAATAAGCTTGTAACAAATTTTGTGAATAAGTATGGACTCGCTCTTGGAGCAAAACGCTTTGTTGCTGGAGAAAAAATAGATAATGCGATTAATGCTATCAAACAATTAAATGCAAAGGGCATTTCTGCCACACTAGATAATCTGGGAGAAAGTTGCTATGAAGCCAAAACAGCTACTGATGGTACCATGGAAGCTATTAGAATATTAGAGGTTATTAGTGATATTGGTGTTGACAGCAATTTGTCGGTTAAATTAACTCAATTAGGGTTAGATATTGATCAGGAATTTTGCCTGAGCAATTTGATGGAAATTGTAGGTAAAGCTAACGAGCTTGATAACTTTGTGAGAATAGATATGGAAGATTCATCAAAGGTGGATGCTACAATAGCTGTCTTTAGAGAATTAAAGGAAAAATATCCAAACAATGTTGGGTTAGCTCTTCAATCCTATCTATATAGAACTGAAAAAGATATGGATAACCTATCAGATTTAAAACCAAACTTTCGATTAATGAAGGGTGCATATAACGAACCAAAAGAGGTAGCATTTCCACTAAAGAAAGATGTTGATGATAACTTAGTAAAAATCATTAAAAAGCACTTAGATGCAGGTTTTTATACAGCAATTGCCTCTCACGACGAGAATATAATAAATATTTCTAAAGATTATATCTCAAAGAAAAACATACCAACTTCTCAGTATGAATTTCAGATGCTTTATGGTATATGCTCAAATCTTCAAGAACAGCTTGTTAGGGAAGGGCACAAGGTGCGTTGCTACGTTCCCTATGGGACAGACTGGTATCCGTACTTTTCACGAAGATTAGCCGAACGACCTGCTAATATCGTATTTATACTAAAAAATCTACTTAAAAAATAATTGTGGTATTAATTTCCTATAACGGATAGAATAATAGTAATAGAAATATTGTTAGGGGGTCTTCTATGTTTAGAAGAACTGTTGAATTAAGAGGACATATTGTTGACAGTAAGATATTGCCTGCTGTTTTTGAAGAGGTAGAAAATGTCGGTGGAGAAATATTCATTGAACATAGTGTTATTGGAAAGAAAAAAGCTGACAGTAGTTACATAATTATGGAAGTTACTGCACCTTCCCAGGAAACTCTAAATAGTGTTCTTGAAATTGTCTCTAAGCTAGGAGCTAGTGTTTTAAATGAGGCAAAATTAGTGCTTGAATTAGCCCCAGGAGATGGTGTGTTCCCTGAGGGATTTTATTCTTCAACAAATCTTCCCACCTTTATTTGGCACAATAATAGTTGGATTAAAGTTGAGAATATGGAAATGGATTGTGCCATAGTATTAGAGGAGACGGAAACTCCAAAGGCCTATTGCATACCAATCAGCAGGGTCAAAAAAGGTCAGCTGATAGTGGTTGGAAAAACCGGAGTTAAAGTGTTGACAATGGATGTGGATGCAGATAAAGAGGTTTTCAGCTTTATGGGTAGTGAAGTTAGTAGTGAAAAGCCTAAAAATCTTATCATAAAGGATATAGCTTTGCAGATGCAAAGTATTAAAGAAAGAAATGGAAAAATCTTGTTTGTTCTTGGTCCTGCAGTTATACACACAGGAGCAGGTATCTGGGTGGAAAAACTTATTGAAAACAATTATCTTGATGTAGTTTTCGCAGGAAATGCAGTTGCAACCCATGACGTTGAAAATGCATTTTTTGGTACCTCCCTAGGAATTTGTTTGAAATCCGGGAAATGTATACAGGAAGGTCATTCACATCATTTAAGGGCCATTAATAGAATTAGAGCTGCAGGTAGTCTAGAAGAAGCTGTTAATCAAGGAGTGCTTACAAAGGGCCTTATGTATACTATTATTAAGAATAAGACCCAATATGTACTTGCTGGCTCTATTAGAGATGATGGTCCCATGCCTGAAGTAATTACTGATGTTATCAAGGCTCAGGAAGCCATGAGGTCCAAGCTTGATGGTGTTGAGATGGTTGTTATGCTGTCAAGTATGCTTCATGCAATTGCTACGGGAAATATTTTACCAGCATCCATTAAAGCCATCTGTGTTGACATAAACCCTGCAGTAGTAACAAAACTTGCTGATAGGGGAAGCTTCCAAACCATTGGTTTGGTTAGTGATGTAGAGTGGTTTTTGCGTCAATTAACAGAGCACTTGGGACTTGACACCAAATATTAACAGATACTAATACCCCTAAAGCTGTTTATTAAAAGAAAAAAGTGACATACTAATATAAAAAAGCGGTTTTCCTTAAATTTACTAAGGTAAGTCGCTTTTTCATGTTTGGAGGCAAAATATAAGGTGCAAACCTTTAAACCTAAAAGAGTTTTATTTGAGCAAGGGGCTTTGGATTATCCCCTAGGAGAAAAATTATATACTCAATTCAAAAATGATAAAGATGTGGCTGTTACAATAATTGGTTCCCACAATAGGGTTATAGGCATACCCGGAAAAAGTCCACAAGAGGGCTTCAAGGAGGCAAAAAAGACCCTTGTAGTTGGAGTTAGGAAAAGTAGTGATTTTCAGACCTGTAAACCATCAGCTCATTATCAACTACCATTATCAACCAGTTGCCCTGGAATGTGTGAGTATTGTTACCTTCACACAACCCTTGGGAAAAAGCCCTATTTGAGGATCTATGTTAATATTCATGAAGTTCTAGCTAAAGCCAAGGAGTACATAGATGGTAGATTACCGGAAATAACAGTTTTTGAAGGAGCGGCTACCTCAGACCCGCTTGCTTTAGAACACCTAACTGGCAATTTGGAGGAAACAATTAGATTTTTTTCAGGTGAATCCCATGGAAGGTTTAGATTTGTGACAAAGTATGCTGAGGTTAATTCCCTGTTAAATATTAATCATAATGGAAACACTAGATTTCGCTTTAGTATAAATACGCCCTATGTAATTACAAAATTTGAGCACAATACACCTGGTTTGAAAGAACGCCTGGCAGCTGCTAGAAAAGTGGCAAAAGCTGAATATCCATTAGGATTTATTATTGGCCCAGTCATAATTTATGACGGCTGGGAAGATGACTATAAATCTCTATTTTTGAGCTTACAAAATGATTTGCAAAAGGTGGTTAAAGAAGCCATAACTTTTGAAATAATAACGCATCGCTACACTACGAGGGCCAAAAATAATATAATGGATATCTTTCCAAATACTGACCTTCCAATGGATGAAGAAGAAAGACAACTAAAATATGGACAGTTCGGTTATACAAAGTACTTATATCCTAAAGAAGATATGAAAAGCATTAATAATATATTTAAGGGAATGATCGGAAAATATTTTCCAAATAGTAAGATTGAATACTTTGTATAAAAAAATTAAAATCCTAGGAGTGGTGTTATGGTTAAATTCTATAATGATTGGGAAGAATGGAAATACTTTTTATCAAAAGCCATGCATGCAGGCGAGGTAGTTGGGATTTCAGATGATAAAATTGGTTGGATGGCATATCAATTTGGCAAACTGATACATATGGTGGATCCAAGAAATAAAGGACAGGCAGCTCTTGCAGAAATGTGGTCAGTTGGAGATGAAGAAGATAGAAGGGTTTTGGCAAAGCTAATGACAAAGATAGTAGATAACTATGATAAAATACAAAAGCATTAAGGATAAAACCTGATGCTTTTTTTACATGCAGGATTATATTAATAATTTGTAGAAACTAAAACTATTATCTAACTTGAAAGAGGGTTGCGAATGGCAAAAATGATTTCATTAGTTGGTAGATCAAATGTAGGCAAGACCACTCACTTGGAGAAAGTTTTAAGGGAAATAAAGTCTCGTGGGTATAAGGTAGCTACTATCAAGCATGATGTTCATGGTTTTGATATAGATGTGCCTGGAAAGGATACTTGGAAACACGCTCAAGCTGGGGCAGATACTGTGGTTATTTCATCTCCCAATAAAATAGCCATAATTGAAAAACTATCTGAGGAGAAAACATTGGATGAGATTGCAGAGAAGCTGCAAAATGTAGATATTATTATTACAGAAGGTTATAAAAGAGCCAATAAACCCAAAATCGAAATAGTTAGAATGGAAAGAGGCACAGAGCCTTTATGTGATGCTAAAGAATTACTAGCATTAGTTACAGATTGTGATATTGATATGGATGTACCTAAATTTAGTTTTGAAGATGTTTCCGCATTGGTTGATCTAATTGAAAAAAAGTTTATCCGATAATCTATTGTTTTGTTAGACTTTGTCACTTAAATGACAAGGTCTTTTCTTTTTTAGACATTCTTCATAACAATCAAAAAAATATAGATAAACAATACATATAATGAAGTAAATACAGGAAAAGAAGGAAACAATACCCATAAAAAGAATAGTTTAATGTTGTTAAAAATAATTAGACGAAAGTGGGAATATCATGGTCTTTCTTAAAGGTATCATACTTACATGCAGTTTCATTATTTGTGTCAATTGCAATCTTTTGCTAGCAGATTTCATGGCTTTGAACTACCAGGACAGTTATAAATACGCGGAAGTGGTCGATTGGTGGAAGGACTATGAAACTCTTCCTAAAGCATCTGGAACTATAGCTAACAGAGTTTCTGAGGCTATACAGTATGAGCAATGGTTAACAGAACCATTAGAAGAGGTAATTAGGCGATTATCTGATTACTATGCTGAACCGCTAATAGGGGAAATCATATCTTCAGTATCAGACTTTAAACAAGTGCCTAGTGATTGGCATTATTCATATAGAGTAGATAACGTTTACTTGCTACAAAGAAGTGGTGGAAAAACCATTGTAATTGCTGAAATAAGTGAAGTGTTAATAGATGAGGTAGTAGACAAAGGGCTAGCATTAATTGCCCTTGACAAAAATCTAAAGATAAGTGAGCAAGTTTTTAGGTGGGAATATTGACCTTATGCTATAAAGTGTTAATATATAAGTAGAAAATAATCTAACTATGTAAATTTAGGGGATGTAGGAAAATAATGAAAATTAATGGTTCTAAAATTAGGGAGATCCGGGAGGAAAGGGGAATGTCCCTTGCTGAGCTAGCAGCAAAGTCCAAGGTTTCCGTTTCCTTTTTAAGTGAGATAGAGACAGGCAGAAAAAGCCCATCATTACGAACAATTGAAAAGATTATAAATGTATTAAATATTTCTAAAAGCATTTTTTTATCTGAAAATATGATTCAGGGCATAGAATTAGGTGAAAGAGTTAGATTAATAAGAAATGAAAAGAACCTTACTTTGTCCAAAATTGCAGAAAGAACTGGTTACTCAATTTCATATATGAGTGATATTGAAACAGGCAAAGTTCTACCATCTATAGAAGCTGTGAAAAAACTTGCTGATGTGTTAGATGTGCCAGTTACTACTATTGTTGATTCCAATTTAACCTTTGGACAAAAATTAAAACGTGTCAGAGAAGAACAAGGAATAACCCAGAGTAACATTGCTACCCTTTCAAACCTTTCAACAGGATTAATAGGACAACTTGAAACTGGAAAAGTACAACCATCTTTATCAACTATAGAAAAAATTGCTGAAGCCTTGTCAATTTCGCCATGTTATTTTATACTTAATGGTGCTGGACCTGAGGACATGCTTCGACAAATGAGCCCTGACTTAAAAGATCTTCTGGCAAATAAGGAAGTTCAATCAGTTTTAAAACTACTTTGTCATAGTAACAAAAAGGAAATAGAATTTATATTAAATTTTATAAAGTTATATAAACAAACTGGACTAAATGATGACCAAGAGGAGGAATCATAAATGCCAACTTATGAGTACAAGTGTGAAAAATGTGGTGTATTTGAAAAATTACAATCAATTAAGGATGACCCTTTGAAGAATTGCCCAGAATGTAATAGCAAGGTAGAAAGGCTGATAAGCCGAAATGTCCATGTAGTGTATAAAACTGGTGGTTTTTATACAACAGATAATCGTAGTCCCGACTATAAGTCTTCTGATAGTAAAGGTACTGGCAATTCCGGCAGCAAGGCTAGCTAAGCTGCCGTTTTTCTATATTTTTAATGGAAGTTTAATTATATTTTAAATTAGGATAGGAGTATTATGTCTCAAGAGCTACGAGAGTATTTAATAGAACATATTGCCAATAAACCCCTACGGTTTTATGACTTTATGAAAATTGCTTTGTATCATCCTATCTGGGGATACTATGTAAAGGATAAACCCAAAATAGGTAGAGAAGGGGATTTCTATACAAGCCCCAATGTGCATAGCGCCTTTGGGCATTGTATAGCCGAACAGTTATATGAAATGTGGACAATTTGCAAGAAACCCAAAGAATTTTATTTAGTTGAAATGGGCCCTGGAACAGGACTTCTTGCAAAGGATATTTTAGACTACTCGCAAGACTATGGTGACTACTACGACGCAATAGCTTATGTATTAATTGAAACAAGCCCATATATGACTGATGTACAGAAAAGACAATTAGAAGGTCATGCTGGTAAGTGTAGGTGGGAGAATTCTATTAGCAAAATAAATAACTTTACAGGAATAGTCTTTTCTAATGAACTTGTAGATGCATTTCCTATTCATAAAGTCACACAGCTAGATGGAAAATTGAAAGAAATTTACATCCAATATGAAAATGGAGCTTTTTGTGAAGAAATCGGAGAGCTTTCAAACAATGATATTGCAGACTATCTTGATGAATTACATATTAGTTTAGAAGATGAACAAGAAATCGAGGTAAATCTTGATGCTATAAATTGGCTTGAAGAAGTAGCTTCAAAGCTAGAAAAAGGCTTTCTAATAACCATTGATTATGGTTATAAGACAAAGGAGCTAGAAGAACCTTTTCGATTTAAAGGTACATTAATGAGTTATTCTAACCATACTAATACCCAAGATGTTCTTCTAAATCCAGGAGAACAAGATATAACATCCCATGTGAACTTTTCTGCAATAAAACATTATGGAGAAAAGACTGGCCTACAAACAGCTGGCTATACCTCTCAAATGAGATTTCTTGTAAACTTAAATATAGCGGACAAAATGAAATTGGGTTCTGATCTTGAGGGTGTTAAAAATTCTTATGCTTTAAAAAGGCTTACAATGCCTGATGGCATGGGAGAAAAATTCAAGGTATTAATCCAGCATAAAGATATTGAAGTAAAAGGCTTAAAAGGATTAAATGGCTTTTTCAGCACATTAAAAATATAAGAAATGAAGGAGGCAATTCTTAAATGGAAGGAATTTGGTTCACAGAAAAACAATTACCAGGATTAGCGGTTTCTTGTTTAGTAAAGAAGACTTTACATCATGAAAAAAGTGAGTATCAAGATGTGAAAGTAGTTGATACAGATACCTTTGGTACAATGCTACTTCTAGATAATGTTATTCAAACAAATGTAAGAGATGAGTTTGTCTATCATGAAATGATTAGTTTCCCAGCACTTAATACCCATCCAAACCCAGAAAATGTTCTTGTTATCGGTGGTGGAGATGGAGGAACTATTAGAGAAGTTGCCAAACATCCCAAGGTAAAGAAAGCCACTTTAGTTGAAATTGACGGAGTTGTGGTTGAAGTAAGTAAAAAGTATTTACCATCAATTTCTGCTGGATTAAAAGACCCAAAGGTTGAAGTGAAAATTGGTGATGGCATTAAGCATGTCAAAGATAATAAGAATACATATGATGTTATTTTAGTAGACTCAACTGACCCAATTGGGCCAGCTGTTGGGTTGTTTTCTAAAGAGTTTTATACTGACGTATTTAATGCACTAAAGGAAGATGGAATTTTCGTTGCCCAAACTGCTTCACCTTTCTTTAATGGAGATATGATAAAAAGAATTCATAAAGATTTAGCTGGGATATTTCCAGTTAAAGACTTGTATGTAGCCACAGTTCCTACATATCCAGGAGGATACTGGTGCTTTACAATGGGTAGCAAAAAGCATAACCCGAGGGAAATAACTAAAGAAAGTATTGCTGCACCTAATACAAAATATTACAGCCCTGAAGTCCATTTCGCAGCATTTGCACTACCCCCATTTGTGGAAGAGTTTGTTAAGTAGTAGGTGTATATAATGGAAAACAACTTTTATAAAAGTGGACGGTATTTAGGTGCAGATTCAGAATACCAAGGTGCCAAGGCCGTAATATATGGTGCACCCATGGATTTCACAGTATCTTTCAGGCCAGGTACCCGTTTTGGACCGGAAAAGATAAGAAGCGTATCTGTTGTTTTGGAGGAATATAGTCCATATCAGGACAAACATCTTGAGGAAATAGCATTTTATGATGCTGGTGACTTAGCATTGCCCTTTGGTAATGTTGAAAAGAGCTTGCAGTTGATATATGAAACAACAAAAAGGCTACATAAAGATAATAAGTTTCCAATCCTACTTGGAGGAGAACATCTAGTTAGTTTACCTTCAATTCAAGCTACTCATGAGCATTTTAAAAACTTGAAGATTATTCAATTTGATGCCCATGCTGATTTAAGAGAGGATTACGAAGGAGAACCTAATTCCCATGCCACAGTTATCAGAAAAGCTGCGGAATTAATTGGCGGTTCTAATGTATTTCAGCTAGGAATTCGCTCTGGAACAAGGGAAGAATTTTCTTATGGAAGGCAAAATACAAATTTCTACTTTAATCAGGTTACCGAACCTATAGATGATGTCATCCAAAAGTGTGGCAATGACCCAGTATATATTACCTTAGATATAGATGTATTTGATCCAGCTTTTGCACCTGGTACTGGAACTCCAGAACCAGGAGGTTTCTCTGTTGGCGAAATCTTAAATACCTTTACGAAATTGGACAAGTTAAATGTTATAGGCTTTGATCTAGTAGAAGTCTCTCCAGTATATGACCAGTCAGATATAACGTCTGTTTTGGCTGCAAAGCTTGTAAGAGAGACACTTCTGGGGTTTGTAAAATGATGAATAGGACGTTCTCACTACGGATAAAAATTGTTTTATATGATAGTGTAGAAAATACTTGTTATAAGAATGGAAGCATGCTATAATAATCAAGCGTCAGGATAATAGATGGATTTCCAGTAAATATCTTTTGACTTTTATGGAGATTTGATGTATACTAAATCTTGTCGGATTTAGGAGGAGCTGTGGTGTAGTGGTCTAACATGCCGGCCTGTCACGCCGGAGATCGCGGGTTCAACTCCCGTCAGCTCCGCCATTTATAATCTGCCTCGGTAGCTCAGTCGGTAGAGCAGAGGACTGAAAATCCTCGTGTCGGTGGTTCAATTCCGCCCCGAGGCACCATTTCCATGCGGGAGTAACTCAGTGGTAGAGTGCAACCTTGCCAAGGTTGAAGTCGAGGGTCCGAATCCCTTCTCCCGCTCCATTAAAATGAAATGGCGGCATAGCCAAGTGGTAAGGCAGAGGACTGCAAATCCTTCACCCCCAGTTCAAATCTGGGTGCCGCCTCCATTAAATACAACTCAACAGTAACAACAAATAGTTCTCGCCGGGGTGGCGGAACTGGCAGACGCACAGGACTTAAAATCCTGCGGTCCTTAACGACCGTACCGGTTCGATTCCGGTCCCCGGCACCACAAAAGTTAATGATACCAAGACTTACAGGTCTTGGTTTTTTGTTGTAAACTTTTAAGTGGTGTACCAAAAGGTAATCTGGGACAATTTGAGGACATATGAATATAAAAAGACATGGTAGCTTTGACAGCGTTAATGTCAAATAAAAAGATTAATCTTTGAAGTCTTTTAGGTTCTGCATCATCGTTTTCGACAAATGATGGGTTAGCTCGTTCATATAGAGAACTTCTATTGGGCAATTGCAGAACAACTAATTCAGCATCTAGTGCTTTGCTCATAATCTCATCTAACTTTTCTTGCTCTGGAAGGGGTTGAATTGAAGAACGGATGATGCCTTTTGTATCATCTATCCCCAAACCATAAGACATTTTATATTCAATACTTTCATTTGCTGGAATTACTGGGGAACCTGAATATCCAAAGTTGTATGGGTTAGGTATTAAATCACTATCATGTTCAATAAATAGATGAAGCGGCTTGCTTAAATGTCCTATCCGGGAGCTGCCTGTATTATCAATTGTAAATTGATAATACAATACTGTAGGAACTAAACGAACAGCATTTTCGCCTTTACCAATAATTTGTGAACCACTCACACCTTCATCAGTAATAATATCAACTGAAACATCTGTTAGTTTTAGGGTAGGTTCATTTGAACATGAAGCTAGCAGTAAAAATGTCAGGGGGAAATATAAAAGAATTGCTTTCAGTTTAATCTTCATCAACTCCTTTTACGCTACTTACTTTAAGTATGAAGGTATAATGTCAAATATTCAAGATTATTCCAAGGGAATTTTAAAATGTGGAAATATCCACGAATAGTAAAACAAATAAAATTACGGAGGTAATCTCTCCTTAAATATTTTCATTAAGACCCCCTAAAATTAAAGATATCTTTTAAAATATACCAGGTATATCCTCCATGATGACCTGGTTGCCGAGAGAACTGCGTCTGAATTAGGGTTTCTTTTTTTTTACCTCTGCATTAGTGGATTTCATTATAGGACTCCTCAGAAAAAAATTAAGAGAGAATACTCTCTCTTAAGCTTCTTATATCTTAAAATTATTTGGATGAATATGTAATAAATACTTTTATAATTTGTTAGTGCTATAAAGGAGTATTAGAAATATATGTAGAATTATCCATCTTATTGGAAATGGTTAGAAAAGGTATTAATTCTCAACTAAATCTCTAATAAACAAGAGGTGAATCTAAAACGATAGACCCTCAATTAAACAGCTTATAAAACGGGAAAAAAATGAAACAGATTACAGAGAACGTTGAAAATATAAAGACTTATAAAAAGCGGTTACAGTACAGGCTATCGATTTAATGGAGTTAGTTCAAGAATTACCTGGAGACATTGATAATGAAAAGTACCTAATGGGGGTTGATATTATGGATGATAGTGTCTTAAAGATTGTCTTTGCCGTATGTTTGGCAGGGTTAGTTTTTCTGATATTTAGAGAGGTTTTATGCTGGTATTGGAAGCTCAATGAAATAGTACATTTATTAACAGAAATTAATAACAAGCTAGGTTCGGATGAGCCGTTAGATGGAAACAAAACATGGAAAACGATGGACTACTATAAGCAGCTTGAGAAAGATGTAGTGCAAAACAAAGAAGGTCAGCCTTTGTAACTACTGCAGAGATAGTATACAAGGAGTGAATGATATGGCTGCAGGAACAAGAAAATGGAAGGATATATATAAAAATATTGATGCGTTGACACAAGAAGACAGAAATGAAATAGATCTTAAGGTTAAAATTGTAGGTGAAATATTAGAAGCTCGTAAGGGTAAGGGTCTTACCCAAAAGAGCTCGAGGCCATAAGCGGTATAAAACAGACTTTTATTCCAAGACTCGAGAATAATCGTATGGATCCACAGCTTACCACTATTCTAAAATTACTACACCCACTAGGTATGATATTGTCAGTTGTTCCCATGTAAGCTCAGCACAAAAGTACTCACGAATAGTATGAAATCGTTCTTTTTTAATACCTCAGCACTATTCAAATATATCACAAAGAAATAGGGTAAAGACTTTAGATTTCTAATTGTTTTCACTAATGGCCGCTTCGATAAAAAACAGATGCGTTCTATAGTATAGATTCTAAAGAAAGAACTAGGAAGGAAGTGAGTTCAATGGGATTGGGCGAAAGTATCATTCAGGGTCTAAGTGAAGCAATTGAATTTGAAAAAGGAAATTTAAAGGTCAGAAGGCAGGTAGTAAAGACTATTGCTGTGCCAACTTATAAGGCTGCAAAAAAATAAAAAATTAGAGCTAAGACGGGCTTGAGCCAATCACTTTTTTCATCTGTTCTAGGGGTTTCGGTAAAAACTGTAGAGGCATGGGAAAGTGGCAGAAATATTCCTAGAGGAACAGCACAAAGAATGCTTGCACTTATAGACAAAGAACCAGAAATTATTAGGAAGCATATTATAAATAGAAAAATCTCTTTGGGAGTTTATTTTATAGCATCTTTGGCCATTTCTATAGCATCGGCTAAGTCTTTACCACAGGTAATGCAACCAGGTAAATCTGGCAAAAATGAGGTGTTACCCAGATACTAATTACTTAGAAGTGATGATGTGTTATTTTCAAGCCAAGTTACTAGCTCTTCCTTGGTTAAGTTGCCAGAGGATAATTTAATCATCATTTTGTAAATATCCTTTTCAGAAGCAACAATTTCATAACTGTTTCTTTGTAAAAAGGCATCCATAGCAACAAGTGCAATCCTTTTATTACCATCTATGAAAGGGTGGTTATTGCACAAGTCATATCCATATGCAGCAGCCATCTTCATTAATGTATCGTGAAAATACTTACCATCAAAGGTGGCCTTAGGTTGTTCCAACGCAGAATCAAGCAACTTATGATCTCTAATACCATGGGAACCACTATAATTGATTATTAACTGCTCATGATAAAGAAAAATGATTTTTTTATCCTACAAATTGAAAATGTAGAGGTTAAATATTTTGACTACATGATACCATATATGATACTATGTTTGTGAGGAGGTGAACTTGAGGTGGGAGTGGAAAGTATTGTTGAAAAAATGAAAAGACAGCCTAACGGGGTTAAATATAATGAAGCTGCTAAAGTGCTAAAAGAATATGGCTATGAGCTAGTTAGAAAAAAAGGTTCTCATAGGCACTTTAGGAATGATGAGGGTGATCTGATAACTATATTAGAAGAAAAACCTTTAAAGGCTGTCTATGTAAAAGACATTATTAGAAGAATAGAAAAATAGGAACTCCCATCCTAGAAATCATGAAAAAAGATATTAAACACTATATGAGTTTACCGTATAATTATATAATACAGCCTATTACTGATGAAAGCGGCAGTTATTATTATGGTAGGGTATTAGAGCTAGACGGGTGCCATAGTACAGCTGAAACATTTAATGAAGCATATAAAAATTTACTTGAAGCAATGGAAGGCTGGTTGGAGGTAAAATTAGAGTATAAAGATCCAATACCTGAACCTGTAGTGGATGAAGGATATAGTGGAAAGTTTGTAGTTAGATTACCTAAAAGCCTGCACAGAAAGTTGGCTATTGAAGCAGAAAAAGAAGGAATTTCTTTAAATCAATATGCAATGTATAAATTGAGCAAATAGACTTGTAATTTATCTAAGTATTTATTTCCAAGGGTTTTATGCATTACCCAAAACCCTTGGAAATAGAGGTTTTTTAGAGGAAGTAAGTTCAATAAGGTTTTCAGTAGCTTCCGATTTACGGCTGCTTTTTGAAAGTGCGGGGACGGTCAATGTTAAGTTGCCTTTTTAGTGCTGTTTGCAAGGTTTGTGAGAAGTTAATGCCAGCTTTTTCGGCTTTAGAATTTAGCCAGTTAGGAATGGTAAGAGTTTTCTTTACAGCTCGATTATCATTTTGACGCCGGTATTTTTCAGTATCAGCAACAACAAGATTAATAAATTTTGGATTATCTACAGTTAATTCTTTAGATGGAGCTGGAATATTTTCCTTATTATCTTCAGCATCACATAACCACATAGCTATAGCATCTTCAGCCATTTCTATAGCATCGGCTAAGTCTTTACCACAGGTAATGCAACCAGGTAAATCTGGTACACGAACATCATAGTCACCTGTTGCTAGAGGTGTAAATATAGCAGGGTAAACGTATTTCATAGTATTATTAACCACCTTTCATGCTGTAATAATTATTTTTGTATTTTATATAGTTCCCAAAACAGGGCTCATTTCAGCCCCGCTATTTCTAGGATTCCTTTTGCTGTGTATTCATTGATTTCTTTGTGTCTTGGGAGGGGAATTTTTATTCCTGGCTTACTAGGATGCTTAGCCATATCATGTCTTTTACCGGGTGTTATTTCCCATCCAGCTGCCTTTAGTTTTCTATCAATATCTCGTCTTTTTACTATCCCTCACCCCTTGAGTAAATTATAATACGTGTCAATACGTGCGTCAATAATCTAATAAGGTTAAGTTAGAACTGTATATAACAGCTATAATAGTGGGGACAATTTGGGCACAAACTTATAGAAAAGCACAAAAAACACTCTAATTTAGTCCAAAAGCCTAACCCTAAAACTTTTATTAAATATTTAGGAGAGGATTTAAGCCATGATTGGTAATAAGTATCTAGAGATTGGACAAGTCTCTTTGTATGAGTTTACCGTATAATTACATAATACAGCCTATTACTGATGAAAGTGGCAGTTATTATTATGGTAGGGTATTGATCACTATATTGTGAAAAGTGGAAAATAAAACAAATGAATCGGATGGGGGTAATTACTATTTGCGCAGAAGAATTTCAATATGATTCTCAAGATGAGGAAAAATATATTATCAGTCGCTTGGCAAGCAGGCAAGAGGGAAATATAATAGAAAATCTGGATTTAGCTGAGGCTGTGAGACAGTCAATTGATGCTGCAGGAGAATTTTTAGAAATC
Organism: Desulfitibacter sp. BRH_c19; assembly: GCA_001515945.1. Lineage (NCBI taxonomy): Bacteria > Bacillati > Bacillota > Clostridia > Neomoorellales > Desulfitibacteraceae > Desulfitibacter > Desulfitibacter sp. BRH_c19. Next base: position 129,540 of record LOER01000046.1, on the reverse strand, counting down.
ATGGATAATAGTAACCAAGTAGGATATAGCACCGATGATGAAATGGAATATATAATAAAGAAAACCGGGTTAAATAGCTCATTTGTAGAATTGTTGATCTGGTATAAAATGTGTTATGAAATGGAATTAGATATGTATCAATATGTAGGTGAGAGCTGCCTTGAATGCGGTGGAAGCCAATTATTCGAGAAAGAAATTCCTATGGAAGATTATGGAACCAAGATTGTCTGTAGAGAATGTGGAACAGAAATGGTAATAGACGAAACAGATGAATTAGAAAAAATGGAACAATTCGAGGAAAAAAGGTCGAAGGAATTAGCAGTATTATATGATGAGAATCTAGCTCTTATAAGGGATTTTGACACATTTGTTAAGTTCGTAGATTCGAATAACCCATTATTATCAAAAAAGAAACAAGAGCTAGGCAAAAAAGAAGCATTTACCCTTAATTCCTTATTAAATTTTAAACGAGAAGTGGATGCCCCTAACTACCGGCAGGAACAATACTACTGTCTACATTTACTTTTTCAACTATCTCTTGCTGGAGGATTATACAGGAAGGTTATCGACGAATCCGAAAAAATGTACTTGCAGCGGACTGAGCTGCTTGACAGTTTTGAGCAGTTAAATGCGTATGAAAAATACGTATTTCTACTTGAAACATACTGGTGTAAGTATGATTTTGCCAATATATTTTCACATTCTTTACCTTATGACGTGTACTTATTACGCAACTTCCTCATAACAATTGCTCAATCAGAACCGGGAAAAAGAATTGAAAATAATCCAGAAGTTAAAGATAAGTATATTGATAGATGTTTTTCAAACTATTTTGAAATTATTCTCCATCTCTCTTATTTTGGAATGTGTACTTTTGAATTTGTTAAAGAAGCAACAAATAGGTATGAGGATAGAATTAGAGCATTTACTCCCACAAAATTTGGTCAAAAAATAAGTTACATACTAATTACGGAAGGGATGGAGTATTTCAAGCACGCGAAATACTTTCATAACTTAAATCATACCCTTACAAAGAAAGAAAATGAACCAACAAATACATTAACATTTTATCAAATCATTTCAGAAATATTTCCATATGGAGCTGTTATAAAAACAGTATTAGATACACTAAAGAAAAAGTAAAAGGTTCATATGTGCTCCGGAGCAGTATCCATGGTATGAATAAATAGTAGCTTTTCTACCATACTATTGGCTTTCGCATATTTGTTTGTTAATAAAACAGTTACAATAGAAAAGTCCTAGGAGAAGAACAAAATAATGATAAAATATAATTAAGTTATGAATTGTTGTGCATACGATTTCCAGTCCTAGGATGGGTTTTTGAAATAAGTATCACTCATAAAAAATCCAGTTTATGGTATAATTCAGTTATAGAATCATTTAAATGGCGGTATCAACTTGAGCGAGAGACAAATAAATTTCATTAAATATTTAGGAGAGGATTTAGGATATGATTGGAAATAAGTACCTACAAGCATTCTATGAATATCCAGATGAAGATACAAGCTTGAACCAATTGTTAGAATTTTTAAAATCAAAAGACAAGAAGTTTTTGGACAGCTTATATGAGCCAGTAGATATAAATGCATGTAATGATAATGAAATAATATTTTTAACTAAAATATCAGCATTAATAGATTATCATTTACAACTTCATGGATTTGAAGTTCCTAATTGGCTTAGAGATGAGAAACTAAGGTTTGAAAAGCCCTATTATCATTCTAAAAGAATAAGTGATTTTGATAAAGTTAAATTGCTCTACACTAATCCTGCGCCTTTTAGAGCAAGAAATGTTTATTTTGAATTAGAAGGAATAAAAAGAGTTTAACAAAATAAATTTCCAAGAAAAGGCAGCAGAATTATCTGGAGAAACTCTTGCTGATTTTATTGAAACCTTGCGAGAACAAAACATACCATGGATGGAATATACAGATGAACATAAGAAACAAGATGATAAGGTAACTAAGAAGATGCTGAAAGAAATGAGCATCTAAAAATGTAAAAATCAGGCAAAGTTGTTTGTAATTCAAGCCCTATAATTGGCCTATCTATACTAGATTCTATTGATTTATTATGGAAAATGTTTGATGAGGTTTTTGTAACGAAGCTGTGTATAAAGAGGTTGTTAGTCATGGGAAAATTATACTGGTTCTACTGAACTGAGCAAGGCTGTTAAAGATGGAAATATTAGAATCTATTCTGTTAAAGATACAATAATTGGGACCTCTTCGAAGTCACATCCCGTTAGTTATCCATTTAAGTGACTATATAATGATGTTGTAATGGAATAAAAGGATGAGAAAATAAAACCAAGCACGTTGGAATTGAAAGAATAGTATTTTTTATTAAAGGAACATTTAAAGGAATGTAGAATAAATTAAACCAACAACAAATATGTTTATTTATAGGGTTATAGGATAAAATATAAGTACAATTTTTTAAACACAAAAATAATATTGGTTTCTGATGTGAATCTAGACCTTTACATTAATTGACTATACGATATAATAAAGTAAGAAATAATTTAATGGCAACAAAAAACTAGAATTTTTGTGATATTTATTTCTGTGAAGGTGGGGAAACTCGTGGCTACTAAAAGTTTTATAACTGAATTTAAATTTTCTTCAAGGTCAGGACTCAAACTACTTAAGGCTATAGAAGGTTCAAAAAAAGTAGATGGTAAAATTAATCAAAGGACACAAAATGTAACTGATAAAAAGGATATTAATAAGATTATAGATTCTTTTTTAGGAGATAATTAATGGCATTGGAAATAATCTCATTAACAGATTTAATAACAACGGACAGAGAGGAGGACATAAAAAAACTCCTCTTTTCCTTTTGTACTTTAAAAGCTGAAAATAACGAGGGCGCAGAAGATGTTGAGTATTTTTTACATGAAAAAGCCATACAGTTTGAGAAAATGGATTTATCAAGAACATATTTAGTAATGTCTACTTACCAAAGCAAACATTATCTGGGTGGTTATTTCTCGATTTCTCCAAGACCATTAATAATATCCCGTAGGTATTTTCAAAAATTATCTAAAAATCTTCAAAAGCGACTTATGGGAGTTGGGCACAAGACTAATCAAGCATCCTATGAGATTAAAGGATTTCTTCTTGGCCAATTAGGAAAAAATTATAGTGAAGTGGCAACTAAGGCAAATAATGTTACTGGAGATGATTTACTGAAATTGGTATATCAAAAAATTCAGGAAGCTCAACGAATTGTGGGAGGACGAATTTTATATTTAGAATGCGAAGATAATTTAAAGGTAAAAGAATTTTATAAGAGAAATGGTTTCAGAGAACTGGATAAATTCAAATCCCCTAATGGTCTGTGTTTAATGGTTAAGAAAATTGAGCATATCTAAGAATAATACTAACCCGGAGTTAATTTTGGGTGCTAGGTGAAATTTAGTATTGCTCCATGGGCTTTATGCACTTGCTACATAAAACCCATAGAAGTAGTTGTACAATAGCGTAAATTTAATACTGTTATAACTAAGTAGACTTTAGTTTACTTGATAGCCTTATTATTTCACACCAATACCGGTCCCCGGTACCACTTACACAACACTTTCAGAGATTTAGGATAGTTGCTAAAAAGCAGCTATTTTTTTGTTGCAAATATGGTGTGAATGTCAATGAATTTGAATTTATTTGGTGCAATAAGGAAGTTTTTAAAGAAAGTGATGGTCTTTTATTATTTAATTTTGGGGGAACCAGCGAGATATATGTGTAAATAAAGCTAGGGTTTAGAAATAGGACTTTTATGTTACGTGTAGAATAAGATGATATAGTTATAAGCATTCCAGGAGTAAAAACTATAGTTGAGACTAAAGATGAAATTGAGAATAAAGTAATTAATAAGGTGACTAATACAAAAAAGAGGTGCGGCAGTGATTATAATTAAAAATACCGATAAGCTTGCAGGAGTTAGTATAAGTGGGGACAATTATGACTTAGATAAGTTAGTAAACGCATTATATACTATTACCATTGATGAATTTACACAAAAACATGCAAAACATATTAGAATATCAACTCGGGTATTAGGTCTTTGCTATGATGTTAGACACGCTTTGCAGGGTGATAGAGAGGTTGAACTAGTAGATAATGGAATGGATGAGGACAAAATGAAGTTCCACTCAATGATTACTCCTAAGAATAATGTGTATTACAAGTGTAATTATCTTTACCCAGAGATGTTTTTTATTATGCTTGCATTAAATGAACTTGTTAAAATAAGAATTAAAGAGCTTTCCAAATCAAAAAGTTATTTTACTGATGCATTTGATAAGAATACTATCTGGGACGACACTATAGCAACAATCAGGTCATTTCAAGGGGAATTTATGAAGTGTGTCAAAGAATTACTTACTGACAATTCATTTGCACGATGGTTAAAGCTTATGAATAATGACTATATTTATATAGAAGAAATTGCAGGGCAATATGTTGACTTGTTAAATATCAAATATATTGCTATGGATAAGGAAAAACGACTAAAAAATCTTAACAAAATAGCCAAAAGAATTGCAGAGTTTAGTAATGATAGTGATCATAATGAAATAAAGGAAGTTGTGGTAAAGGCAGCAAAAGAGTATGGCTGTTGTGAGGGAGATATACATATTCAGGGTATGGAATATCCTGAGGATATTACTTGGTAGTATTTGGAGTGACTAGGTTTTCTATGATGTTTTTTGTGGAATAATTCATAGTAAAAAAATGAAACCTGGGTGTTCCCCCCAGATACTAATTACTTAGAAGTGATGATGTGTTATTTTCAAGCCAAGTTACTAGCTCTTCCTTGGTTAAGTTGCCAGAGGATAATTTCATCATCATTTTGTAAGTATCCTTTTCAGAAGCAACAATTTCATAACTGTTTCTTTGTAAAAAGACATCCATAGCAACAAGTGCAATCCTTTTATTACCATCTATAAATGGGTGGTTATTGCATAAGTGATATCCATATGCAGCAGCCATCTTCATTAATGTATCATGTAAATACTTACCACCAAAGGTGACCTTAGGTTGTTCCAACTGGTGTCCCATTAATCATTTTTGATAAACTCTTTTCTACGTTGTAGCTGTATAGCCTATTATAGCATTAGTGAGGAATATATTTATCATAGCCACATTACAGATACCTCTTTGTATTAATTCTTTGTCTTTAATTAATACTGCTGTATTAAAGTCACTTAGTTTTATCATAATCACGATAAACAGTTCCATAAAGCCCCTTCCCTATGGACCTCATTTCTATTATATAGTTATTCAGAGTAATTTGTTTCACATTTATCTCTCCTGGCTTAAATATTGTTCATTATTTCAAGGACAAAAACAAATACGCAAGTAATATTTTCATAAAATCCTTCTAATTCTAGAATATTTGGGCTAAAAACAAAGTATCTCATGGTATCTATATATACTTGTGTAATTTTCAAGTATAATGAAGTTTATGCATTCCTATACAAGGTCATTGTTATATGTATGCTATAAATCTATGAAAGGGAGGGAGATTATCATGAATAATAAGAAAATTATAGGAAGCTTTTTAGGAATTGTGCTCATTGGTATACTTGCTTTGAGTGTAGCAACTGCCTGGTTTACTGTCGATCAATCCGAACAAGCAATTGTAGTTACTTTAGGAAAACCAGATCCAACGATCGTTCCAGCTGGATTGCATTTTAAAGCGCCGTTCCCCATTCAACAAGTAAAAAAATTGTCAAGAGAAACGTTTAGTCTAACCTTTGGTTACGAGGAGTCGGAGGGTGAATCTACCGTAAATGAGCAGGATGCAAAAATGGTAACAGGAGATGAAAATATCATTCTTGCTGATTTAGAGGTGCAATGGAGAATTACCGATCCTGTAGCTTTTCTATATAATACAGAAGACCCATATAGCATCTTATACAATGCAACTTCAGCTTCCTTACGGGGAACTATTGGTAGTTCTAGTGTGGATGATGCTCTAACGGATGGAAGAAGTGAAATTATGAATGATGTAAGGGACTTACTTGCTACTAAGGTAGAACTTTATAATCTTGGTATAACCATCGTTAATGTAAATTTACAGGACGTTGATTTGCCTAATGAAGAGGTTAGCCTAGCATTTCGCAAAGTAACAGACGCTAGAGAACAACGTAACACTAAGATTAACCAAGCCAACAGGTACCGAAATGAAAACTTAAATGTAGCCAAAGGTGAGAGCGAGGCAATGATTAGTCGTGCAGAAGGTCAACGTATAGCTAGAATTGAAGGTGCTCGTGGAGACGTAGCAAAATTTAATGCCATTTACGCAGAATACGGTAGCAATAAGCAGATTACTCGCCAACGTTTGATCCTAGAGGTAATGGATGAGATCATGCCAAATGCAAAAATATACATTATGAATGAAGGATCAGATACCGTCAAATACCTTCCACTCGAAACCGTTAGAGGGGGTAACCAATAATGTCAGAACTCAAAAAAATAATTGATCAGTTAATTCCATTAACCAAAGGTAGCTCTAAGTTCAAAACGGTAAATAGTAATAGTGAGCAACCGCCCGATCAACAACCAAGTATAAAAAAATACAATTTAGCTCTTATTACCATTACTGCAGTTATCTTTTTATCAGTAGTTGTCATAAGTAATTTATATATCGTCAAGCCTAATGAATACAAAGTTGTTCGCCAATTCGGAGAGGTTGTTAAGGTCATAGAAGAGCCCGGACTTAATTACAAGCTGCCAGTTATTCAAAGTGTAACAACATTACCAAAACATTTACTGATTTACGATGTAACTCCAGCAGAAATCAATACATTTGATAAAAAGAGGATTATGGTTGACCATTATGCTATTTGGAAAATTACTAATCCTCAGGAAATGATTGAGAGTTTACGCTCAGTACTTGCAGCTGAAGGACGTTTAGGAGATATAATATACTCTAATATCAGAACAGAACTAGGCCGCTTAAATTATGATGAGATTATAAACGAAGAGAAGTCCTCTAGAGGGGATATTAATGAGTTAGTTCTTAGTGAAGTTAATGAAATTCTGGCTACAAATTTGAATGGCATAGAAGTTGTCGACCTTCACATGAAGCGTACTGACTTACCTGCAAGCAATGAGCAGGCTGTTTTTAATAGGATGGTATCCGAACGTGAAAGTACGGCTCAGGAATATTTATCCCAAGGGGATGCAGAAGCAAATATTATTCGTGCCCAAACAGATCGAGAAGCACAAGAGATGCTAGCCAAAGCGAATGCTGAAGCAAAGATTATCATTGCTGATGGTGACGGAGAAGCTGCCCGCATATATAATGAGGCATATGGTCAAGATCCTGAATTTTTCTCTATGTATCGTACCCTAGAGTCTTATCGTACGACGTTAGAAAATGAGCCAGTAATTATTATACCAATCGATTCTCCTTATGCTAAATATTTAATGGGTGAATAAACCAACACCAAAAACACCTCTGCTGAAATCATATGTCTGAGATATGATTCGGGAGGTGTTTTTTTGCTTTACGTAAGGCATCTCTAAATTTAGGGAAACCGTGGTGTAGGGTCTTTTTGTTAACAAAAAAGGAGGAAGGTTATCTTTCATCGAATGTATTATAAAGGAATAATTCAATATGACAAAAAAATATAGGAGTTAATATGAAAAAACTTATTTTAATAGACGGCTCTAGTATCCTCTCAACAGGCTTCTATGGAAATGCCCCAATTCAATACCTAGCAGCCAAAACTGAAGAAGACAGGCAAAAGGGAGCAGAAAAATTACTACAAACAACAGATGGTATCTACACTAATGCCATATTCACAATGACAAAATCAATTCTGAGTTTGATCAAGAACCAAAAACCTACCCATATTGCGGTATCTTGGGATGTTTCTAGAGACACATTCCGAAGAAAGATATATAAGGATTATAAAGGGACTAGGGCTGAAACACCCAAGGAATTAAAGCAGCAGTTTGGTACTATGCAGGAATTGCTAGATGCTATGGGAATTGCTCAGTTTGCCTTCAAAGAATATGAAGCAGATGATATTATCGGTACTTTAGCTACTAAATTTGGGGAGAATATACCTACATGTATCCTCACTAAAGATTGCGATGCTCTTCAACTGGTAGATGAAAATACTAGACTATGGTTAATTACTGAAAAAGCAGGTAAAATGTATAAGGAAGTAATATGCGACATGGATACTGAATTCACAGAGCAATTACCAAATAACGTATTTGAGTTTACACCTGACTATGTAAGGTATTTTTATGGCTTAGCCCCTAACCAGATTACTGATAAGAAGGCTCTTGAAGGAGACAAGTCAGATAACATACCAGGAGTGGCGGGAATAGGCGAAAAAGGGGCTGTGGCACTTCTACAAGAATACACAACTATTGAAAATCTTTATGAATCAATAGTATGCGAAAAAGACTTTATGGACCATCTTAAAGATATAGGAATAAAACGTATTCCTGTAAAAAAGCTTATAAATGGGAAAGAAAGTGCTTTTATGAGTAAGCAACTAGCTAAAATTAATTGTTTTATTAAAGAATTAGAAAATGTAAAACTTGAAGACTTTAATATCAATATTAATACACAAAGGACATTAGAGTATTTTAAAAAGCTTGAATTTAAGTCAATTAAAATAGCTTGAAGACAATAACATTATAAATACAATAATACTACATTTGATCCAAAATACTCCATATGGGTTAAGACCCCCACTTCACCATAAGGAAAGGTGACACACCTGTGAGTAGAACCAGGAATGTCCCCAATTTGTCTAAATCAGGTGGAGTAGAGTCTCCATCTGATTCCCCGATGTTCAGCTTTGGCTGAACGAGTTCGCTAAATGATAAGGAAAGAGGTGTGAAGGTGATAGAGAAAGGTAAGCTAGAGTTAAAAAAATTTACTTTGACTGATGAAGATTATTATGCTATTGAAATAGCCATGAATGTCGCCCGTGGCTTATTAAAGCTTCCAGACATCACACCGGAGCAGATTATTGGTATAGGGTATGCACTATATGCTCTGGAACAACTACCTATGGTAACTGAAGGTGCAGATTGTGAATTTGGGATAGAATATAGGGCTGGAGGTGGAGAAGATAAGGAATATATAAGATTTGGAGTGTCTGAATCATATCTTGATATCTCCATTGCTGGTAGTGGTTGGAGAGTTGAAATTGGGGGTTCTAGAAATGTGGAGTGTGATCTTGCTGAGATAGAGGAGTCTATAGAAGAATACCTGAACATTGGAGCAGAGATTGTTGTCCATAATGAATCTAGTATACATATTTAGCAGTAGAGTTTTTGACAACTCTTTCAGTTGATGATATCTAGAGATCTGGAGGAAGGGTAATCTACTAGGACATTTAAGTTGTGTAGCAATTTGGTCCAAGGAATTTATCCTTGGACCAATTTATTTAAGATTTTAGATTGGCAGGATTTAAGCGTTTAAGATCTTCTATTACAAATAAACCATCTTTTCTAATTAAGGTATTATCAAAATATATTTCTCCTCCGCCGAACTTGGGTGTTTGAATGTTTACTAAATCCCAGTGAATTGCAGAACTGTTTCCATTGCTGGCTTCTTTATAACATTTGCCTGGCGTAAGATGAAAGCTTCCTGCAATTTTTTCATCAAACAAAGTATCATTCATAGGTGATAATATATACGGATTTACTCCTATTGCAAATTCTCCAAAATATCTAGCACCTCCATCTGTGTTTAATAGCTCATTTATCTTTGGAGTATCATTTGCAGATGCTTCAATGATTTTCCCATCTTTTACTTTAAAGGAGATATTTTCATATGTAAAACCTTGATGGTTGGAGGGGCAGTTAAACTTAATATAACCGTTTACACTATCTTTGACTGGGGCAGTATAAACTTCTCCATCAGGAATATTTCTTTTACCATCGCACTTAATAACTGGAATTTCCTTAATTGAAAAGGATATATCTGTATCTTTACCAACTATTCTTACCTTATCGGTCCTTGTCATTAAATCAAGAAGAGTATCCATAGACTTGCTCATTTTGGCATAATCCATAGTGCAAACATCATAGTAAAAAGTCTCAAAATCTTCCAGGCTCATTTTAGCTTGCAGAGCCATAGAACTAGTAGGATATCTTAGAACAACCCATTTGGTATTATTAACTCTTTCTTTTAACACAGTTTCTGAAAAAATTCTGTTATAGTTTTGCATTATTTCTTCTGGTAAACCGCTTAATTCATAAGGGTTTAACCCTGCCCCAATACCCACAAAGGCATCCATTTTTTGCATTCGAGGTAGTTCAAATTCTGCCATTTGTTTAAGTTGCTCTAAGTTGGCATTTTTAAAAATTTCTCTGGTAATTATTGGGTTTCCTTGCTGGACAAAGGGATTTGCCCCTACTTCATATGCTTGTCTGATTAACTCTTTGACAAGTGGTAGAGCACTTTCTCCGTTAAATGTGATGAGTATGTTCTCTGTTGGTTTTATTTCGCAAGAGTAATTAATTAGGTTACTCGCAAGATCTGCTGTTTTGCTCATGAATTTTTCCTCCCATATAAAAAAGATTAGTTATTATGTAAGCTCTTATAGGTTTTTATTCTATGAATTATATATATATATAATTCATAAACTTAGCAATATTAGTTATATGAAATAAAAACTAGTTTAGCTTTCCACATAATAAATAGCATTTCCTATAAGTTTCTATTAAAGAAAATAAAATCCTTTTAATCGTACCCGAGATTTAGTTCTTTTGTTAAAAAGGTCGAAATGTTCTACTGGTTACTGTATAATTGTGAACTATATAGAAATGGATGGTGATAGAATGCAGGAGACAAATACTCAAGTACCCCAGAGACCTATAAAAAAGTCTAAGGTTTCAAAAATCATTTTGATTGGAGCAATATTATCTATTTGGATAGGCTTAATATTTGCTGGGTATATATTTATTGACAGCAAAATTGAAGAAACTCGACAAAGTGTTTTGATTGAATTAGATAGGTCTGTTACAGAAGTGATGGAGACAAATGCCTTAAATATAAAACTAATAGAAGACAAAGTTACAATAATTTCCGATGAGCTTGTTGAGTTATCATCTTTGCTTGAAGAAACAGATGAGAATATAGCTCTTCAAAACTATTTTAGGGAAGCAATAAATGAGAAGATGGATGAATTGAATATTCAGTTACAAAACCTTGAAGAAAGTCTTGAGATGATAAAGGAGTCAAAATGATGAAAAGGCTTTTGTTATTACTAATAATAGTTGTGGCTCCATTTATCGGTACAGTTATGGGTTTTGCATTATCTGATGTAATTGAAGTAGAATTTGATACTCATAGCATGCTAATAGATACAAAGAATCTAGAAGCCCAAGTAGATATTGTGCAAGAGGAGGTAGTTAATCTTAAAGGTGGTTTAGGATTTATCCAGACTACTTTAGAAGAACAAGCACGTCAGTACGAACAGCAGCAAAGAATTCTACAGGAATTAATCTTAAAAAGCCAGGAACAAACAAATGTTAGTGAAGAGGTCTACGAGAATCAAATCTTAAAGAGGCTAGGCAATCCTATTGATAAGACTAATAGTGAAAAGGCAGAAGTTATCATTTTTGAAATTGAAGGTGAAGGATTTAGAGGATATGCGGCAAAGGTAAAAGTCTTTGATACGAAAGCTATAGATGTTATTCTAGCCAATGATATTTATGGAAGTGCAGAGACAACTGTAGAAGCTGCTAAAAGAACAGACGCTATTTTAGCAGTTAATGGAGGTGGTTTCTTTTGGACTAGCCAAGAAGCCATATCACTTGGAAATACAGTAATAGACGGAAAACTAGTTAATAGTTTTACACCAAGCCATGAAGATCTGTTTTTTGCAGGCTTTGATTGGGAAGGCAACCTTGTAGGGGATATAGTCTTAGATGAGGAAGATCTGTGGGGCATGGATCCTAAAAGTGGTTTAAGCTTTGTTCCAATGCTAATACGGGATAGACTCCCACTAAATATCCCTGGCAAATGGAAAAACCAGAGGCACCCGAGAACTGTATTAGGTCAGTATGCCAACGGTGATTTATTGTTTATGGTTATTGATGGGCGTCAAAGAGGTTGGAGTAGTGGAATTAGTTTGGAGCAATTACAAATTAAGTTGATGCAGTTAGGTGCTGTTGATGCATATAATCTAGATGGGGGAGGTTCTAGTACCTTTGTTTATAATGGAGAGCTGCTAAATAAACCCTCTGATGGTTTTCCCCGGCCAGTAACGACTAACATAGTGGTATTACCCTGAAATTCAATTAAATCATATGCATTTTTTTGAGATGTAAAGTTAAGCAAATTGACCACTACTTTCTTTAGAAAACTATCTATAGTATAATCTAGCTAACACATAACAGAAAGTCAGCATGACAACCCAGAGGAAATACTTATTAACTGTGAAGTTGAAAAAGATGAACTATCTAAAGAAAGAAGGTAGTATGTTATGACCATAAAGATTGTTATTTCCGATGATCACGAGGTCGTTAGATTGGGCTTGAAGTCTTTGTTGCAAGAAATTGAGCAACTAGAAGTAGTTGGAGAGGCTAAGGATGGCATGGAGACAATTGAGATGGTTTCAGAAATGAAACCAGATATGGTATTGATGGATATAAGAATGCCTAAAATGAACGGAATTGAGGCTTGCAAAGAAATTAAGAGAAACTATCCAAATACTAAGGTCATTATATTGACTTCGTATAGTACTGATGAAGAGATTAGAAAAGCTATCTTGGTTGGAGCAGACGCATATCTTATGAAGGAGACTGGTAGCAATAATTTAGTTAACACTATATTTGAAGTCTATTCTGGAAGGTATGTGCTTGATCATGAAATTACTAGGAAGGTAATAGAACATGTTAGAAAAATAGAATCAAACCTAGACGAAGAAATATTAACTCCTCAGGAGTTTCAGATTTTAGCTCTAGTTGCAAAAGGAATGACAAATAGGGAAATAGCTAAGACCATTAATTTAACGGAAAAAACTATCAGAAACTATGTAAGTATCATGTTAAATAAATTGGGTTTAAAAAATCGTACAGAAGCCACATCATATGCTATTAGAAATAAACTAGTATAATAATTATAGCAATTGGGACATTTGCAATATTATAAATGTCCCAATTTTATTTGGACATAAAACAATTATATCTTATTTAAATGAGTGCCATAATGAATTAAACATAAATTAAGGGGGTTTTACCATGATCGTACAATGGTTGCGTACTAGTGTTTATTCAAGTGGTGTTCTTTTATTAGTTAGACTTTATTTAGGATATACTTGGATTACATCTGGTTGGGGAAAAATTACTTCTGAAGAAAGTTTTAGTGCAATGGGTTTATTAGGAAGGGCTGTTGAAAATCCATCGGTACAAGGCTGGTGGTTGAGCTTTTTAAACGGTTTTGCCATACCTAATGTGGGACTATTCAATGTGATGGTACCCTGGGGAGAGTTTTTTGTTGGCTTAGGTTTAATTCTTGGAACATTTACAACTTTTTCAGCTCTTATGGGTATTACTATGAATTTTGCTTTTATGTTCAGCGGGAGTACTGGAGTCAATCCACAAATGGTATTACTAACTGTATTTGTTATAGCTGCAGGTAGTAATGCGGGTAGATTTGGAATTGACAATTACTTGCTACCATATGTCCAGAAATTTATGCCTAATTTAAAGGTGAATGAGGATAAAAGACCACAAGTTTCCGGCTCCAAACTTTAAGATATATTTTATAGATAAGTGACAGGTATTCAATACTTGTCACTTATTTTTATTTGTACATTAAAATTTTTTATGTATTATATGATAATAGATAGAAAACCTAATTATGCTAACTGTGAAGAGTAGATTTTCTATTTATCTAGATGCTGAATGCTGAGGATAATAATTAAAATGGGGTTGGATGTCTATGACAGAGCTTATTATGACAATACCACAGGAAATTACAGAAAATGAGACTGTTCTAAGCACAGGAAATCATTATATTGCCTTGCCGGAAATAGATATTGCAACAGGTGGGATTAAAAGTTTTAATGTAACCTCTAAAAGAAACAAAGGTTTGTTAGAGATATCTGGAGTAAATAATTTTCTTAAGCCTGAATTTCATCTTAAAGGGAAAAAAGTCTTCCCCCAGAAGGTTAACGCGGAAAGACTCCATTACTATCTACCTCACATCACCTTTGAATTTGACAATTTTTCAGTACAAACCAAAATTTATACGGATTTGCAGGAAAAAGGGTTTGTATATGAGTTTACAAGCACCACAAATATTGATGTCCGCCTAAAAGTTCAAGTTGACCAACTAAATATCTTACGGTTTAATCGTCAGATACTCCGTGGTGAAAAAAGATTGTCTGTTGATAAATGGCTTCACAACCCGTGCCTGGCGATTGAAGGTTATAATGTTTACATGGGAATGGCTTTTGGAGGGGAAAAAGGCTTTAATGCTGACTTTTCTCAGGATAGTTTAGATCAAGCCATTGATGCCCACAAACCGCTAAGATTTACGCTTGATTTAAGACTTGAAACTCAAAAACCTAATGCCTACTATATTGCTCTTAATGCGGATACTGATGGGGCTAGCACCACCCTTATTCATTTAAAACGAAAAGGATTTAAACATATTTTCTCTGAATGGGAACATTGGATGGGATATAGAATTAAACAGATTGCCAATAAAAGAATTGAAAGGCTTTTTTATGAGAATAGTCTTTTTAATTACTTTTTTAGCGTTAGCAAGGATTTCTATACAGATGAATTGGTGGCCATGACATCAAGAAGTCCCAGATATTATGTATCAGGAGCTTTTTGGGAAAGGGACAGTTTCTATTGGTCATTTCCTGCTATTAAATGTATTGACCCTGCATTTCATCTGAAACTGATGAGGGAAATGATATTGCTTCATTGTATTAACCCTGGTGACCATGCCCATTATATAGATGGAACAGTACTATACCCAGGCTTTGAGCTTGATGAAGCTTGTAGTTACTTTAATGATTTGGATTTCCCTTTATCTTTTTTTGACGCTGAGATACTAAGTGCTTTTAGCCGTATTATTGAAAGGATAGAAAAAGAATTTGATGAAGGAATGGGTTTGTATAAAACCTTCCTATTGCCTTCCGATGACCCAACTGAGCATCCATTTGTACTTTTTGATAATGTGTTATTATGGAGAGGATATAAAAACTTAGTACAGTTATACAGAAAACTACAAAAGGGCACATTACTTTTAGAGACAAGGATTTCAGTTCTAGAGGAAAATTTTTCTAAATTCATTAAGGTTATTGATGGAAAATCTATTTATGTCTGGGCTATTGATACAGAGAATCGCTATGTACTATACAATGATCCTCCAGGAAATCTAGGATCGCTAGTTTTCTATGGAATACCCAATGATGAGGTTTTTGCAAATACAATAGCTTACTACTACAGCAATAATTACAAGTATTATGATTCTACTGCACGGTTTAAAGAATTGGCATGTGATCACCACCCGAATACCCCTTCTGGCCTGGGATTATGCGGTAGTCTGCTCAATCCATTATACAAAGAAGAAGCATTGGAAATGGCATTAGAAGCTAACCTTGACCATGGACTGCTGTGTGAAAGCTTTGATAAAAATACAGGAGAAGCTAAAACAGGAGTCGGTTTTGGTACAGGAGCTGGATACCTAGCACTAGCCTTATATGAGAGTTTTATTAAATAGAAAAAAGTGTAGGGGATGAAATAATGGCAAATGTAGCTACTTTTCAACTAACCTATCATCCGCATAATACTCAGGAAGAGTACGATACTTTTATCCAAGAGAATTGCTCATTCTACAAGATTGATTTACTAGTCTGCCCCCCAAACTGTGATAGATACTTTAATAGTTTTGAAGATTACCTTTCATATCATAAATCCCTGGCCAAAAGACATTTCTGTATGATTGCACCAGGATTTTTTTATAAAGACCAACATCATACAGCTTTACTTATATCACCAAATGGAGATATAATTCATCAACAGCAGCAAGCCCATCTTTCTCGCTGGGAATTAAGGCAAGGTTTAAAAAGAGGTACTACTCTAGAAACTATAGATACTCCTATAGGTAGGATTGGCTTTATAATAGGTACCGACTGCTTTTACCCGCAAATAGGGAGAATTCTTGGTTTGCAGGGGATAGATATAGCTATAGCTTTTTATCAACAGCCTGCTCCATATAATTCATGGCTGCAGATGTCAGGTGTGTGGCAGCAGGTCCAACATAATCAATTTTTCGCTGTAGAGGCTGGCTTTAATGGTACTTTGGGTCAGGAGCATTTTGCGGCCGAAAGCATAATACACCAACCATTAGGAGAAAATGGAGACGGATGTTCTCAAAAATTAAAAACAAACCAGAACGGATTCATAAAGTGCATTTTGGACCAAAATACCCTTGAAAGTATAAAACAAAAATTTCCTATTTATAAATACCTGAACCGTACTTTATATCAAAGAGTGTGGGGTAAATGATGAGTATTATAAAAAAAGTGAAAAAGATAGGAATACAAACTATACTTAAGCGACTCTATAGCCCTAGGCCCCTTGAACAACATATTCAAAAGGATATGAAGAGTAAAAAGCAAAAGGTTGAAGCATTTATTGATAAAGAGTTGACCTTTGATAAGGATAAAATAATAGCTGCCGCGATTCAAGTAAATCTGCAGTTACATAAATCCACAATAGAATACTATGAACACATGAAGCTTTTGACTGAAAAAGCAGTAAACAAAGGAGCACAATTAATTACATTCCCGGAAAATATTCATTTTCTGCTGCTTGGAATAATTCCTATGTTTGAAAAGCAATTAAATAAGGAGAAGAGTTTTATTAAACAAGGCTCCTCTAATGAAATGAGAGAACAATTTTTCCTGTTAGGTCCGTATATAGAAAAAATATTTGATTTGACATTTAGTACACTAGCTAGAAAGTATCAGGTATACATTATGGCTGGAAGTATTACGGTTCCTGTAGGAAACCAAATATCTAATATTGCTTATTTATATGATCCTTCAGGTAAGTGCCTGGGAACTCAAAGAAAGCTCCATGCAACTCCTCTTGAAGAAGGATTTGGTTTAGATGTAGGAAATGAGTTGAATGTGATTTCTTTGCCCTTTGGAAAGATTGCTTTTCCTGTATGTATGGATGCCACATATTTTGAAACCTTTTATTTGGCCAGAGAGCAAGGGGCTGATATTGTAGTGATTCCAATTGCAAACAATGAAGAATATGATTTTTATAAGGCATTTAGAGGAACATGGCACCGGGTACAGGAAGCAAGGGTATTCGGAATAAAATCCGCTTTGGTAGGAAAAATGGGGGATTTAGTTTTTACTGGTAAGTCAGGAATTTTTGCACCCATTGATTTGACACCACAAAAAGATGGGGTAATTCAGGAAGCGCAAACTTATGACAAGGAAGAGATTGTTGTTGGCGAGGTCGACCTGGCTACTCTGAGAACTTATAGAGAAGAGGACCCATTATTGTCAGATTCAAATCAAGAGCTTTATGACAAATATTTATCACTTTATAATCCCCTATGATAGTTTACCTAAGTAATCATAGGGGATTCTTTATTATAGCAAAAATGGTTTGACAGTAGTGTTACTGTTGGTCACAATGTATTAGTGGGGAGGGGTGATATTTTGGAAAATTGGAAATTGTATTTTTTGGGATTTCTATTGTTATTAAACATAAGTAGTTACATAACCATTTGGTATGACAAAAGAAAATCCATCAAAGGACGTTGGAGAATCCCGGAAAAAAGATTATTTATTTTAGCGGTTATAGGCGGTGCATTAGGCGTCTATTTAGGCATGAAAGCTTTTCGGCATAAGACATTGCACTTAACTTTTAAATATGGTATACCATTTTTAATAATTATAAATCTATTTGTTATTGGAATTATTTTTTATAGATTATAATCACTTTTTTATAGTGAGTGAATAATAAAGTTTAGAAGTAACCCCCATAGAAACAGCTTAGTTGGAGAGTTTCGCTATAAATGATATAATCATTTGGAAAAAAGTTTCAATGAAAGGACTAGTATACAATGGCCATTGAAAGGGTGCGCGAATACTTTAAGAAGTGGGGTAGAGATAAAGATGTTTTAGAATTTGAAGTATCTAGTGCTACAGTTGAACTAGCAGCTAAAGCATTAGCTGTTGAGCCAGCCAGAATTGCCAAGACGCTTACCTTTAAGGATGGTGATGGAGCTATCTTAATTGTTGCTGCAGGCGATACAAAAATAGATAATAGTAAATTCAAGGTTGAATTCGCTTGTAAAGCAAAGATGCTAAATCCTGAAGAAGTTTTTGAGTATACAGGACATGCAGTTGGCGGGGTTTGCCCCTTTGGGTTAAAGAATATTATGCCTGTTTTTCTTGATATATCGCTAAAAAGGTTTGAAACTGTTTTTCCTGCTTGTGGTAGTAGCAATTCGGCTATTGAACTTACCTGCTCAGAACTTGAAAAGTTTTCAATGACTAAAAACTGGGTTGATGTATGCAAAGGCTGGGGTGAGAACTAATGAACACTACCTGGGCCAGTTTACAAACCAAAAACCCTGATTGCATTTTCGTAAAATACTTTTCTATGAAATTTTGCTGGCATTAATTTTTTTACATAAGAGATATAAGGTTTAAGCTGTACCAAAGGCCAATCAGAACCAAACATAAACTTGGAGTAATCTCCTACATAAGCTAGGCCAGTTTTGATATGGTTAGTTAGGAGCAGGCTTGCTCTGGCTTTAGATATTTCTTTTTTACTACCTATTGTTAAACCAGATAAATCTGCGTAAACGTTAGGATTATTTGAGATAACCATTGCAGCATCCACTACCCACGGGTTACCAAAATGAGCTATAACGAATTTTACATCCCGATGCTGCATTGCAATCTTATTGACTTCAATGGGATGGGAATAGCCTAGGTGACCCTTTTCACAGAAAGTGTCACCACAATGAATGACTACTGGTAGCTTATGTTTTTTTGCCAATTGGTATATTTGTTGATAATTCGAGTCAGTAAGATCATATGGATAATACCCAGGATATACTTTTAAACCTATCACTTTACTGTTTTTATCTTTAATACTTAGGTCAATATTTTTTAGTTCCTTTTCATCATTATCATATTTGATTTTTACTGGATTAATGCCAAGGCAGCTATGTAATTGGCTTGGTGGTGTTTCTAAGTCCAAATTCATTGGATTAGGAGAATCTGCATCGGGAAATTTTCCAGGAGTGGTTTCTGTTACACCCATTCCAATGCATCTAATTATGTTACATTGTTCTAATTCATCCTCTAAACCAACTCGTGAGTACTTGACATTAGAAACTTCCTGAGCTGTTTTTGCAAACAGTTGTATGGCAGAAAAATGAATATGACAATCGATAATCTCCATAAATTTATACCTCTTTTTTAGTAAACAGATTATAATTAGGTTAACCTGATTATGAGCATAGTATAAGTGGTAGTTTAATTATAAATTAGAGAAGTGAGGAGGAGAGATTTATGCTTAAAGGAATATATACACCAATAGTTACACCTTTTAATGCTGATGAAAAAATTGACTTTCATGGAATCGAGCATAATCTAGATAAGTGGGGGAAAACAGAGCTTGATGGGATAGTGGTTCTAGGATCAAATGGTGAAAATGTACACTTAACCTATCATGAAAAACTAGAAATAGTAGAGTTTACTTTAAAACATTTTAACCGTGATAAAAAAGTAATAGCTGGTACTGGTTGTGAGTCTACAAAAGAGACATTGGAACTAAGCAATAGAGTAGCAGATCTAGGGGTAGATGCTGCGTTAGTGCTTCCCCCACATTATTATAGAAATGGGATGAAAGAGGATATACTGTATCAGCATTATGTTGATATTGCAGATAAATGCGCTATTCCCGTAATGATTTACAATATGCCAGCAAATACCGGAATCAATTTATCAGCCAAGCTAGTAAGTAGCTTGTCACATCACCCAAATATTATAGGTATCAAAGACACATCAGGGAATATTGTGCAATTGGCAGAGCTTAACAGAGATTGTGAAAAAAGCTTTACCGTCTTTGCTGGAAATGCAGGATACCTTTTACCTGCACTTTCTGTTGGGGCAAGGGGAGCTACTTTAGCACTTGCAAATATACTGCCTGATGATTGTTGCAGACTTGTTTCTTTATTTAAACAAGGGAATTTAGATGAAGCTAAAAACTTGCAACTTAAAATGCTAGACGTTAATTATACAGTTACAGGAAGGTTTGGAGTCCCTGCATTAAAGGTTGCCCTTGATCTATTGGGTTACAAGGGTGGGTATCCAAGGAGACCTTTGAGGCCCCTAGGTGATACAGAAAAAATAGCTGTTAAAGAAATACTTATAAAATATGGAGCACTATCAGAATAGTTAGCATTTAATCCTGCACAAAATTTAACCCAGGAAATATTGCTTCAACCTGGTAGCACCGCTGGCAGGTTGAAGTCAAATAATTCTTTGGTGGTATAGTTACTAAGGTTGTTTTTTTTTGCTCATGGATTTGTTAATTTTCTTAACTGCTAGTACATAAGCTACAATACTGACAAAAACAAAAAGTATTGAAAGGGGGTAATTAGTTTCCAAATAGTATTTTAAGGTAAGTATTCCAGAAAAGAATCCAATTGTAAGATATAATATCACTAGCATATTTTTAATCTCTCCAAACTTATTTCTCTTTTTTTGTGTTAATTGAATATATAAGGTAGTTTAACACATTTTGTAAAAATAAAAAACCCATCAAAAAGATCTACTTTAGAATAATAAAATTACCTTAATCTTATCATATTTGCTAGCTAAATGATAGTAATTACTCTTATCAATAAGGAAAGATTAGAGATCATGACGTTAGACTTTATCCAATGGCTAACTATCACTAAGGTCCACCTCTTTAGGTGGGAGATAAGTGGTACTAAGCCCCTGGATAACGGTTTCTAATATTCAGAATGGAGTCAAAACTCCACCTGAATAAAGAATCCTGTTTATTAGATATTCGATTGTTAATTCAAGGGTAAATTGCAATAGTTAACTATATAAAAAGAAGGGAGGTTTCTGGAAAACCTCCCTTTAAATATATATAATCTATTGCAGGTGGACGATTAAGTTATTGTGTAGGTTAATCAAGCTGCTTTTAATGTTTTCTGGCAAAAAATCTTGGGCGTCTCAAAATTAATGACCACCACAAACATATTCTTCAGTCATCATACTTAATTTATCTTGCAGTAATCCATTTATAGAGTCTTCTACTGTTACACCTTCACCTAAATAAACCTTAATTCCAGCATTTTTAAAGCCCATTAAAGGACGTAGACCCATGCCACTAACTATAATACCATTAACTCCTTGTTCTGCTAATAGGTTTACAGGTACTAAACATCCACCTTCAGTATGATCAACATTTGATATTGCGTGAACGTCTTTTATTACTCCTTGTTCAATATCAATTATAGTAAATACATCACATCTGCCAAAGTGTCCTGATCTTTGAGCCTTTAACCCTCCTGGATTTTCTGATGGAATTGCAATTCTATTCTTAGACATTATTATCATCCCTTCTGATTAATACATATTTTATTATTTACCAATGTCCTTTTGCATTTGCTTGAGTACTTTCACTTAAAGCACCGGCTTCGTATTCTGAAATGGCTTCAGCAATAGTACCACTATCCTTTTGATAGCACTTGACATTAGCGTTATTTAGAGCATTAAAAGCTTTTGGACCAAGGTAGCCACTAATTACTATATCACAATTTTTTTGAACAACTAATTCAGCTGTTTTAATTCCTGCCCCCTGAACGGCATTATAATTTTTACTATTATCAATACACTCAATATCAGTAGTATTTGAGTCATAGCAAACAATAAATTTTGCTCTACCAAATCGAGGATCTATTTTGGAATCAAGTCCGCAATCTAAGGATGAGATAGCAATTTTCATTATTGATTTATCACCTCCTATATGTCGAATGTTATATTTACACCTATTATAGAATATATAAGGGATAATTGCAATATATATACTAGTTATATTAGTAGGTTAGTGTAATATAAAAACAGCTTTCATTTGTTCACGAAACAATCAAATGATTAGCTGTTTACTTTTTATACTCACAGTGTTCTGGGCATGTAGCACAGAAATTACAGTCTTGACAATAGTCCGCTTGGTCTAAGGGGGTAAAACAAAATGTTCCTTCTTCTTTCCAACAAGGCTTTGCAGGATTAACATACTCATTGCTTTCCTTTTTCTTGCCACCTTTGCAGTTTACTTTCCACCAACAAGGATAAAACTCAATAAGCTGACGAACTCCTGCGAGATTCAACCCTTTATCATCAAGCATTGTTTTTATAAATGTAAGCTTCTTTAAGTCTTCATTAGAATAGAGGCGTTGATTGTTTTTCCTGCTCGGACACACTAAGTTATTTCTCTCCCAAATCCGTAAAGTTTCTTGATGAACTCCTAGTAATTGAGCAATAATACCGATTGTATATATTGGAACATTATTATTTAACATAATCAAAACCACCTTTATATTTAGTATATAAAACTAGCTACTAATATATATTACCATTTATTTATAAAAAATTACATAGCAACTACAATGAAGAGTACAAAAGAATTTTACTATTTAGAAAACTGATAGTATGTACCTCATTAAGCATAGCTTAAGAGATAAAGTATGTTTTCAATAATACTAAATACTAAAAGGTAATTGATAAATTGTGACGAATTTTATAATATGTATAATAGTAGCATAGCATGACTGCCTTAAGGAGTGAATATTCGTGCAATGCAAATTTAAATTAACCAAAGAGTTTGCAAGAAATTTGGATAGTAAAGATCAATTGGCACCTTTCAGGAAAAGATTTTATATACCAAAAGATAAATTATATATGGATGGGAACTCTTTAGGGTTATTATCAATAGACGCAGAAGAATCTTTAATGAGAGTTCTAAATGAATACAAAGAGCTTGGAATTGACGGGTGGATGAGTGGAAGTCCACCCTGGTTTACCTTTGCAGAGGAACTTGGGAATAAACAAGCAGTTCTTGTTGGAGCTGATAAAGGAGAAGTAATTGTACATGCTTCTACAACAATGAATCTCCATAACCTTATTGTGTCTTTCTTTAAGCCAACTAAAATTAAAAATAAAATATTAGTAGATGAACTTAATTTTCCATCTGATAGATATGCCGTAGAAAGTCAACTTAGACTGCATGGCTTAGAACCTTCTAACCATCTTAAAGTTATAAAAAGCAGAGATGGAATAACCATAGATGAAGCAGATATTGTGAATGAAATGTCTGAAGATGTGGCATTGGTGGTTTTACCTTCAGTACTTTATAGAAGTGGTCAGCTCTTAGATATGGAATTATTGACCAAAGAAGCTCACAAAAGGCAAATAATAATAGGATTTGATTGCTGCCACTCAGTTGGCGCTATTCCCCATCACTTTTCCAGATGGGGAGTAGATTTTGCAGTATGGTGCAATTATAAATACCTTAATAATGGTCCTGGTGGTACAGCGAGTCTCTATGTTAACAAAAAGCATTTTGAGAAAATGCCTGGACTATGGGGTTGGTGGGGCTACAATAAGGAGAAACAATTTGACATGAAGTTAGATTTTGAACCTGCAGATAATGCTGGCAGATGGCAGATAAGTACGGTAAATCTTTTTAGTACTGCTCCGCTGGATGGATCTCTTAAAATCTTTTTAGAAGCAGGAATTGAAAATATTAGAAAAAAATCCATATGCCAGACAGAATACCTGATATATTTAGTCCAAGAATTACTTAGTGGTGAACCATATAATGTTGGCATTGTTACTCCATTAGACTCTAGTAGAAGGGGAGGCCATGTAGCTCTATCCCACTTAACTGAAGCCATTAGGATAAATGAAGCATTAAAGGCAAGAGGTGTAATACCTGATTTTCGATATCCAAATATAATTCGTCTTGCACCTGTGGCTCTCTATTCAACATATATGGAGATTTGGACAGTAATTCAACACGTAAAAAATATTATTGATACACAAGAATATAGGCGATTTAGCAATAAAAGAGCAACAGTTTCTTAAAACTTTATAGTCAAAATAGATTTTCATAAGGGGTAGATTACATGGAAAAACACAAGTTAAGCACCACTAACAGTAATAACAGTACTAACAGATCTTTGATTACTTTTTTTGTAGCTGCTTATATTATATTTGTAATCTTTTTTACATCTTTAACTGTACTACCTATATATGTAATCGAATTAGGTGGAACTGAATTTGATTCAGGATTTCAGAGCACACTATTTTTTGTATCGGCTGTTATTTTACGGCTATATTTTGGCCCAATGGCTGATAGTAAAGGAAGAAAAATTCCATTATTAATAGGTGCTTTTGTTTTTGCAACATCAGTAATCTTCTTTATGTTAAGTACTGAGGTCTGGCATCTCACACTAGCTCGTGTATACCAAGCACTTGCTTTAGCTACTTTTCTTTCTAGTGGTAGCTCACTAGTTGCCGATATGGCACCAATAAAGTCAAGGGGTACTTATATTGGTTTTTATAGATTGATAATTACCCTAGGCGTTTTAACTGGCCCCGCTGTTGCTATGGAATTTATTAATAATTTTGGTTATAGTAACTGGTTTACTTTAAACTTTATTTTTGGTTCCTTTGCCTTTGTCTTAATTCTGTTTATTAAAGCACCAACTATATCTCGTAATTCAGATTTAAGATTTATGAATAACATATACTTAGTCTTTAAAAACAAATACCTTTGGCCAATATTTGCTGTGTTAGGTCTAACTTCCATTTGTTATGGTGTAATTGTAACATTTGCATCATTATATATTGGTCAAATTAGTGAAATTGCTAATCCAGGGATATATTTTATATATTTTGGCATATCAGGTGTAGTGGCCAATGTTAGTGCAGGATTTCTTTCTGATAAATATGGAAGAGATGTAGTGGTGTGGCCGGCAACAATGATACTTGGAATAGGTCTTATAATTTTGGCTTTCGCATCTTCATATACAGCAGTCATAGTTATTAGTGGCTTACTAACTGGATTTGGGTGGTCAGGGGGTATTGCAGCCTTAATAGCATGGCTTATTGATACAGCCGAGGATAAGATCAGAGCTACTGCTTTGTCTGTTCAAGAAAGTATAATTGACTCGTCAATGGCGATAGGTTCATTATTATTTGGAATCTCAAGTGCAATTATTGGTATGAAATTTTCGTTTATTGTGACAGGGATTAGCATTTTGTTAATTTCAGCGATTCTTATACCATTAACAAAAAGGCAGTTTAAGCAAACTGCCAAATAGAGTTTAATTAACAAGATGGGGTGAAAAAATGAATTTACAAGCTTTAAAAAACAAACATAGAAGAAAGCTGGCAGATAAACATTATAGGGAGTTTGTTTCTCTTGATCTGGAAACCACAGGCTTTAATCCTAAATATGCCAGAATCATTGAGATTGGGGCAATTAGGATTGTTGATGAAAAAGTTGTTGAGACCTTTAGTGCACTAATCAACCCTAGGACTTCAATACCAAAGAAAATTACTGATATAACTGGAATTACGAATGAAATGATTAGAGATGAACCTACAATTGACGTTGTTTTTCCACAATTTATCACCTTTTTAAAGGATAGTCCCATAGTTGCACATAATTCAAGCTTTGATATGGGTTTCATAAAACATGCTGCAGAAAAATTCGGTGTTTATATTAATAACCCTGTGATAGATACACTACAAATGAGTAGAATAATGTTTCCCAACTTAGATAACCATAAACTAAATACTGTTTCTACTTACCTTCAGGTGACACTTGAAAACCATCATAGATCAATGTCTGATTCAGCTGCTGCTGCAGAAATATACATAAAATGTCTTAAACTACTTAGTTAATAAAATATTACTGCCTTATTTGGAGAAATGGAGGAAAAGCATATGAGTCATTTTTTCGCTTACCTTTCAAGAATGAAATTAATTAATCGGTGGGGTCTGATGCGTAATACATATTCTGAAAATATTCAGGAGCACAGCTTGCAGGTGGCTATCATAGCTCACGGCCTCGCAGTAATTAAAAATAAGAAATTTAACGGTAATCTTAACCCAGAAAGGGTTCTAGCTCTTGCTACATTTCATGAGGTTAGTGAAGTGATTACAGGCGATTTGGCCACCCCAATAAAGTATTTTAATCCTGAAATCAAAAAGGCTTACACCGAGATAGAAGACGTGGCAAAGCATAAGTTACTAAATATGTTACCACAGGAAATGCAAGATGATTACAAATCTTTATTATTTGTTGAAGAAGTTGACGAGGAACATTGGCGACTTGTCAAAGCAGCTGATAAAATTTGTGCTTATATAAAGTGTTTAGAGGAATTAAAAGCTGGAAATCAGGAGTTTTCTAAAGCGGAAAAAAGCATTATGAAAAATCTAGATGATATGGATCTGCCTGAAGTAAAATATTTTATAGATTGTTATGTTAAAAGTTTTTCTTTAACAATTGATGAATTAAACTGATAAAGAAAGGGCGATAATATGTTATACCTTCCTTATGACAAAAATTATTTAGAGTTTCCTTTTGATGCAAATCAAGGAATGCATCTTTTAAGCCCTCCTTCTAGTGGTTTTAAAAGATCGGAGTCACAGGAAGGGATTGTAGAAAATGCTTTATCTAAGCCGATTGCTTCTGAAAATTTAGCACAATTAGTGGAAAATAAAAGCAATATTGTTATTATAACTAGTGACCATACCAGACCGGTGCCAAGTCAGATAACAATGCCCATCATTTTATCTGAAATTAGAAAGAAAAATAAAAGTGCGAAAGTTACTTTACTGATTTCAACTGGAATGCACAGGCCAATGAGTGAGGAAGAAATTCAGGCTAGGTTTGGAAAAGATGTGCTAAGTCAAGTAACAATTGTAAATCATTTAGCAGAAAAAGATGAAGATATGATTTACCTTGGAATATTGCCATCTGGTGGTGAGTTGTGGATAAACAAATTAGCCGTAGAGGCAGATTTATTAATTGCAGAAGGGTTTATTGAACCGCACTTTTTTGCTGGGTATTCAGGTGGCAGAAAAAGTGTTTTACCGGGAATAGCTTCCCATAAAACTGTTCTTTTTAATCATAATTCCGATTTTATAAATAGTCCCTATGCACGGACAGGTATTTTAGAGAATAACCCAATACATAAAGATATGATCTGGGCTGCAGGGCAGGCAAAGCTAGCCTACATAGTAAATGTAATTATAAACTCTAAGAAAGAGATTATTCATTGTGTAGCAGGCCATCCGGTTGAAGCTCATAAACGTGGCTGTGAGTTTGTTGAGAAAATGACTGCCGTTACGCTGAAACCTGCAGACATAATAATTAGTACAAATGGTGGCTATCCATTAGACCAAAATGTATATCAAGCAGTTAAGGGAATGACAGCAGCTGAAGCTACTGCTAAAGATGGGGCTGTTATTATTATGATAGCAGGGTGTAGAGAAGGAATAGGAGGAAATAACTTTTATCATCAGATGGCGGACGCATCTACTCCAAAAGAAACCATGGAAAAAATAATGGCAACATTAAATATTGAAACAGAGGCTGATCAATGGCAATCACAGATATTAGCAAGGGTCTTATTAAAGCATAAAGTGATTTTAGTTACTGAACCTAAACTTGCTGAGCAAGTAGAAAAAATGCATATGAAATATGCACCTACATTAGAGGCTGCTTTTAATATGGCTCTCATTCAAAAGGTATGGACGCAGAAATTGCTGTGATACCTGATGGAGTTGGGATTATGCTAAAACCCTGCAGTTAAAAAGGACTGAGGGTTTTAGCAAAGTTTCTATTTACGGTATGTTGATAATTTGACCAATAAAAATCACGTTCGGGTCTGTTATTTGTGGATTTGCTGCTACGATAGCAGCTACTGTAGTACCAAATCTTCTTGCTATCAAGAATAATGTATCTCCTGGTTGAACAATATATCTTCCAGGTGCAGGGGGTGTTGGAGTTGGTGTAGGAGTTGGAGTTGGTGTGACCCGAGTAGGTATATTAATAATCTGGCCAATAAAAATTATGTCTGGATTAGTTATTCTTGGATTAACTGCTAAGATTGCTGAAACGGTTGTTCCAAACCGTCTAGCAATAGCTGTCAATGTATCGCCTGGCTGAACAACATATTGAAACATATACAATACCTCCTAATATTTGCTATTATATTGTATGTTTACGTGAACTAAATAGGTACTTTTTTTCCTAAATCTTATAATATTTAAAGAAATTATATAAACTGTGAATTACACTTACAATCTCT
Organism: Desulfitibacter sp. BRH_c19; assembly: GCA_001515945.1. Taxonomy (NCBI): domain Bacteria; kingdom Bacillati; phylum Bacillota; class Clostridia; order Neomoorellales; family Desulfitibacteraceae; genus Desulfitibacter; species Desulfitibacter sp. BRH_c19. The sequence goes on along the minus strand of LOER01000046.1, from coordinate 101,130 downwards.
ATACTAGACAATGTAGTGTATCAGGAGTATACTTGTTTAAGATAGATAGAACCTTTACCGTTCACTTGGCAAAGGTCTTTTTTCTGTTTAAGTTAGCCAGATTAGAGGGAGGGTTAAGATGATATTATTAGTGATTTTTCTAATTCAGATTACCTATGTAACCCTATTTACGTTAAGGACAATTTTTGTTGTTAGGGGTAAAACTCATTTAGCAGCTATTATTAGTATAATAGAAGTATTTATTTATATCTCAGGCTTATCTATTGTTTTAGCTAATCTAGATAATGTTCTTAGCATAATAGTCTATAGCTTGAGTTATGGACTTGGTATATTATTAGGAAGTTTCATTGAAAATAAGATGGCACTAGGATATACCCAAGTGCAGGTTATTACTAAAGATCTATCTGATGGGTTGCCCCATCTAATAAGAGACCAAGGATTTGGGGTTACCAGTTGGGTAGCAGAGGGTAGGGATGGTCCGAGATTAGTTCTAAATATTTTAGCAAAAAGAAAATGTGGTGATAGCCTTGAGAGGACTATTAAAGAGCTTGACCCAGAAGCATTTCTTATTGCTTTTGAACCCACGAGGTTTAAAGGTGGCTTTTTAGCGCAAAAGGTTATCCAGGTATGTGGTGAAGCTACTGATAAATTATTTTCAAATCAAAAAGAACAGATTGAGACAAATCAGCAAGGTCACAATAACGATAACTGAATAGGAGTGTAAAGATAATATAATTATGCAGTGCAAAATTTAAACAATAAGCATAAGTGTGTTGTTAGATAAGGCTTTTAGGTGTTGAGGTGCATAATAATATGCGCTTTTTCTTTTTTGCAAGCTAAACACTTTAAAATAAAACAAGGAGAATACCAGTTTATATTAATCCAGCAATAGTGGAATGAGAATTGCATAAAAAGTATTGCGAGTGTATTTTATGTATATTATTTTATATTGGTTGTAAAGTTTGATACTGATATGATATTCTTGAACAATAATTAATGATATAATATTAAATAAAATGCTTAACTAAATAGCTGACTATTCACTCAATAGTGATGGGAGGGGGTGGATGTATGGATCCATTAGGTTATTTTTTGAATAATACTGAACGAATAGCTACTTATGCCCAAATTCATTTCAAGGTTGTACTTATAGTTACTGTTATCTCATTATTGCTATGGATTCCCGTAGGTGTTTTAATTACTAGAAATGAACGTTTGGCGCAAGTAGCTTTGAATATAGCAAACTTGTTAATGTGTATTCCAAGTATAGCTCTATTTGCTATTTTCGTTACCATTCCTTTTTTTGGTTTAGGTATGCGCTCAGCGGCTACAGCATTGGTAATGTATGCAATGTTACCTTTACTTAGAAATGTTTACAAAGGTGTTAAGTCAGTAGACAAGTCAATAATAGAAGCTGGTAGGGGAATGGGGATGCCAAGTTGGAGATTATTTTGGGAAATTGAACTACCCTTAGCTTTACCTGTAATATTTGCAGGCATTAGGATTTCAGTCGTTTTAACAACTGGAATAACTACAGTTGCTACATTTATTGGTGTACAAACTTTGGGGAGACTCATTCAATTAGGGATTTCAAGATCAAATATGGATATGATTATTGTTGGTGCGCTAATAGTAGCGGTTATTTCATTAGCCATTGATTTTATTCTAGGTAGGATAGAGAGAAAGCTCATATCTCCTGGCTTGAGAGTAAATAGTTAGTGCTACAAAGGGGGAAGGCAATTTGATTAGGTTAGAACAGTTAACTAAGAGATTTCCAGGTCAAAAAATACCAGCTGTAAACAGTATTGATTTGAAAGTTAATAGTGGTGAAATATGTGTGTTTGTGGGACCCTCAGGGTGTGGTAAAAGTACCACCTTACGGTTAATCAACAGATTAATAGAGCCTACTTCTGGAAAAGTATTTATAGATGGCGAAAATGCTATGGAAAAGAATCCAGATCAGTTAAGGCAAACTATCGGATATGTTATTCAACAAATCGGTCTTTTACCTCATAAGACTATTAAAGAAAATGTTGCAATTGTTCCAAGACTATTAAAATGGCCTAAAGATAAGATCTCCAAGCGAGTAGATGAACTGCTTTCATTAGTGGGTCTTGATCCAGAAGTAGTTCGGGATAATTACCCATATCAGCTTAGTGGGGGTATGATGCAAAGGGTTGGTGTTGCTAGGGCTATGGCTGTGAACCCGCCAATAATGTTAATGGATGAACCCTTTGGTGCAGTTGATCCACTAGTAAGGTCATATTTGCAGGATGAGTTTTTAAAAATTCAACTAAATATTAAAAAAACAATATGCTTTGTTACGCATAGTATTAATGAAGCTATAAAAATGGGCGATAAGATTGCAATTATGAATGAAGGAGAAATTGTTCAATTTGGTACTCCTGAAGAAATACTATCATCTCCAGCAAATGATTTTGTGTCAGAATTTGTTGGTGCTGATCGAGGGGTTAAAATGCTAGGACTTGGCAAGTGTGGTCACTTAATGGAACCTGTTGAAAGCCATACTATAGAAAAATTAACTAAAAGTTCCTCATTTGTTCAAGTATATGAGCCCCTAAATAATGCTTTAGCTGCCATGCTAGAAAAAGATACAGATGTAGTTGGAATTTTAGAAGGTGAAAAACTGGTAGGAATACTAACCTGGAAAGAGTTAAAAAAACATGTCAGCAAGATAGGAGGTTGAGCTAATGGCAATGACGACAGAACGCTTTATGTTGGCTTTGTTTGATAGGGCGCCTCAACATATAGTGGAGCATCTTATTTTAGTTGGTATAGTTCTTGTAGTAGCAACTTCTATTGCTCTGCCTATTGGTATTTTTCTGACAAGATCAAGATATAGAAGATATTCAGATCCTATTATGACAGTCTTAAACGCAGGCCAGACAATACCTCCTCTTGCTGTGGTAGTTATGTTTTTCCCCATATTAGGATTAGGTTTTAAGTCAGCATTATACGCTCTAGTTATTTATGGTCTTTTGCCAATAGCACGTAATACAATAGCTGGTTTAGCTGGGGTAAGCGAGGATATAAAAGAAGCTGCTAGAGGAATGGGCATGCCTGCAACCAAGGTCTTTTTTCAAGTTGAATTACCTTTAGCACTTCCTGTAATACTTGCTGGGATAAGAACCTCAACAGTTATTACAGTAAGTACAGCCACTTTGGCAGGTCTTATTGGTGCAGGGGGACTTGGCCGTTTAATAATGGTGGGTTTAACAATGAACTGGGGAGAGTTTACTATTGTAGGCGCGGGATTAGGAGCGTTAATGGCCATATTAATAGATAGAGTGATGAATGTTATCGAACATAAATTTGGACCTCCGGGTACAGTAGTGGAAATTGAATAAATAATAACATTGGGTTAAGTGTAAGCTAAAGTTGTTTGTTACATACAAAAGTGGACAAACAACTTTTTTATAATCTATTACTTACATTTTACATATTTTTCATATTGAGAAAGTTAACTACTAATTTAAAAAGTAGGTGCATTAAAATACATGATAATTAATTATGAACTTTTAAGTGCCCTTGCCGCAATGATCCTAGCTCAAGTAATAAAATTGATTTTAGACTATTTTCTAGACGGTAAAATAAATCTTGGCTTACTGATGAGCACAGGTGGGATGCCAAGCTCACATACTGCTTTAACTGCTGCTTTATCAACGGCAATAGGTATTAATTATGGTTTTGCAAGCCCATTTTTTTCCATATCAATAGTACTAACTCTCATTGTTGCACATGATGCAGCTGGTGTGCGCTGGCAGGCCGGCAAACACGCTTCGGAAATAAATAAAATCAGAGAAGATTTAACTAAACTGGTACAGGCTATATCAACAAATGAACCACCTTTAAAAAATCGTAAGGAACTGAAAGAATTACTAGGTCATAGACCTTTGGAAGTTATATTAGGTGGTATTACGGGTGTTATTGTGGCCATAATTATAAGTACAATATTTGTATTTTGAAAAAGTTTAATGATTATAGATTTAATTCCATTTTACAGAAAGGAATATATATATATATATAGAATATATCTGCTAAGGTTACTTTTAGGGTGGGTGCCATGGAGTACAATGCTGAGGCTACTATATTGGTAGTTGATGATGACAAACTAAATAGGGTATTTTTAACAAAATTATTAGAAAAAGAGGGGTTCAAAGTTATTCAGGCGCATGATGGATATGAGGGCTTTAAATCAGCTTACGACTTAAAGCCAGACTTAATGTTGCTGGATATAATGATGCCCAAAACCGATGGAATAAATGTTTGTAAAGCCCTTAAAAGGGAACCAATTACTAAAGATATTCCAGTTATTTTTGTAACAGCTAGAGTAGATAAAGCAGATATTGTTAAAGGATTCCAGGCAGGAGCCGTAGATTTCGTTACAAAGCCAGTATTCATGCCAGAGTTAATAGCAAGAGTTCGAGCACATCTTAGTTTAAAGTTTTATGCTGATCAATTACTTCAGAAAAATGAAGAACTGAAAAAATTGAATCATTTGCTTAAACATTTATCAAGAAAAGATGCTTTAATGGCAATTTGGAATCGTGGTGCTTTTGATATTGAACTGGAAAAAATACATAACTTATCCATACGATATGGAAGGGTCTATTCTTTAATTCTGGCAGATATAGACTATTTTAAACCTTATAACGATTACTATGGTCACCAAGCTGGAGATGAAGTATTAAAAGAAGTTGGCAAGATTTTTAGAAGTGCATGCAGAGCCACAGATTTTATAGCAAGATATGGGGGAGAAGAAATAGTTGTTATTTTGCCTGAGACTAATTCTGAACAGGCAGTAATCTTGGGAAAAAGAATCATGGAACTACTTAATGCAAAAAATATTATACATGAGAAAAGTCCAGTAATTGATAAGGTTACAATTACAATGGGAATTAGTGAACTGGATTTAAACAATATAGTTTCATATAAAGATATAGTTCAAAGGGCTGACATGTCCCTCTATGAAGGGAAGAATAATGGTAGAAATTCAATTATTGTCTATAATGATAAAATCCCACTAAAAAATCATACTATCTGTTATTAATTATTGTGGACTTAATCGTGAACTGCTCAATTCTTGCTCAAAAGATAGTACATGGGACTGTTCATCTAGTAGATTTCCCCAGAAGATATCTTTTAACTGGCAATTATCAAGTTTATTTATCATTAGCTGGTAGTCATGGATAGCTTTTTTTTCTATCATTATATTTACTTTCAATTGTGTATTCAAGCCCAATAAGGGTACTATCTTTCCAGCTGCTTTTCCAGCTAAAGGAGCTAAGTAATCAGCTATAAAAATAGGCTTGCCGCCTATTTTTTTTATTTGATCTGCAATATTGTCTACATGCTGTTGTTCTACATCTGCAAAATGCAGGAAAGATTTCTTAAGATATGCATCTTTAGCTGATTTACTCTGCGAAGTGTAAAAGTCGACCTGGTTAAGCTCTAGGGTATAAAACCAGTTTAGTATCTGTAAAAGGTTAGGATAAACGATAACTTCTTACACCCCTTTTCTACTTTGACTCTGTAAATAGCGAAAAGAAAGGGTTCACTAAATGTCCCCCAAATGACTACTAACAAATTTCTTATAAAAAAGGTAAAACATCTTACTTTAGTAGTCATTGCTGGCCATCAGGAACCCTTTCATTAAATAGTTTCAACATTTCATGTATATTTATACTGGTAAATTATGTTTATCTACATTTCATCCTTATTTTAAAATAAAATATTCTAATTTGGGGTAAAAGTATGCAGGAACCTCTACTGTAAAGTGGGTGCCAGCAGTAGTATACTTCATTTCAAATACTTTGCAATTGTTATGTAGATCTGATATTATTTTTCCTTGAGAAAATGGTATCAGAACATTTAAAATAAACTTTTTTTCGGGAAGCTCTTGTTCAATTAAGTCTAAAAGCTCTGCCACACCCCTGCCTGTTTTCGCTGAAAAAGATAAGTATGAGGATTGATCGAGAGGCTTAGGTAAAACTGAAAGATCTACTAGATCAATTTTGTTATAGATAGTTATTCTTTTTATATTGCTTGCTCCTATCTCTTCTAGGACATTATAAACTGCTTCCTGCTGTTCCTTTGCAAATGAGTTATTTATATCAACCACATGTAGCAATAGATCTGCTTCCAAAACTTCATCTAAAGTTGTTTTAAAAGAAGTAATAAGCTGGTGTGGTATCTTTTGAATAAATCCTACAGTATCTCCAATTAAAGCTTCTCTGCCACTTTTAAGTGTGATACCTCTAATAGTTGAATCTAAGGTTGCAAATAGCTTATCTGTTCCCTGGTCTTCATTAGAAGTATCCGTTACAATGGATGGAACTTCCTTTAAAAGTCTATACCTGACAGAGGATTTTCCCGCGTTTGTATAACCAACTAACACTATTAAAGGAGTGTTTGGATTTCTACCCTTACGTTTAATTTTTCTTTGTCTTGATATTCGAGCAATTTGTTTTTTTATATCATTGATTCTATTTTTTAAATGCCTCCTATCCGTCTCTAGTTTTGTTTCACCGGGGCCTTTAGTTCCTATTCCGCCAGCTAATCTTGATAGCTGAATACCCATACCGGTTAATCGAGGCAGTCGATAATTAATCTGTGCAAGCTCAACCTGCAATTTTCCTTCCCGACTCTTAGCTCTTTGTGCAAAGATATCAAGAATAAGATTAGTTCTATCAATAACGGTAACATCTGTTATTTCTTCTAAGTTTCTAATCTGGGTACCTGATAGTTCTTCATCTACTATAATGAGGTTTGCGGCTAGCTCTTCTGCTTTTAAACCTAACTCTTCAGCAAAACCCTTGCCCATATAGTAAGTAGTATCAGGCTTGTTTCTTTTTTGGATGAATTTGCCTAAGACCTCAGCTCCAGCAGTTCTAGCAAGCTCAGTAAGTTCTTCAAGTGATGCTTCAGTACCTATAAGATGATGTCCGGGCATTTCAATACTTACGAGAAGTGCCCTTTCATTTTTTCCCTCCACTATGTAAACCACCCCACATATAATTTCTACTTATTTTTATAATGATATCATACTGTTAATTAATAGTAAAAGTTGTGCATAATTTTCAAGATGTAAGGTGTATGTTTCTCAATTAGTGATAAATGTGTTAAAATATGATGTGAATATTTCCTGAAAATTCATTAGGCTTTGAGATTGCTTATGGTGAAAAAACAGAAGTCACTAACTTTATTTTAGTAATAACAATTACAACCCTATCTGGTTTTTTTATATTCAAATTTACCAGTTTCAAGGAAGGAACTTACTAATGGGCGCTGGTCCTATGTAATCAGAGATATAGAGGTAAATAAAATAGTAGAAGATAAGGAAAACCTTCTACTATTGAGAATCTTTAAAATTTCTGTTTTGTCTGTTGTTGCTGCTGTTGCTGTTGCGGAGACTGATATTGTTTATATTGAGGTTCTTGTTGCTCAGCATAATTAACTCGACCTTTTAGTCCTTGGCTTATACTTTCGAGCTGATTAGCATAATTAATGAATTGCTGTTTTGCGTTTTGATCTTGGGTATCCATAGAAAATGTTTTTAACTCAATCTTTGCAGAGTCAATACTATTTAGTGCTTGATGAAGTTTTTGCCCAACAGTCATTTAATCATCCTCCTAGAATTTTTTTTAGTACATTAATAGTTTGACTAAAATTAAATTGTTTAACCGTTGTAATTATTTCCGCATGGCAGATACTACATATAAAGTTAAAAAATAACAATGAGGTGAACTAATGGTGAAGAGAGATAGCTTAATGACTATTGATGATGCTTTACAATTAAATAGAGATAGCATAAAGAAAATCTATAAAACCAATGTTAACCCAGCCTTAGGTAATCTACTTGGATTATTAAACTTTGATAAAAAGTATGTACGTGCCTTTGGTGTACAAGTTTGGGATGAGGAAGAAAATTCCTATTTAGATTTTCTAGGTGGATATGGTTCATTAAACATTGGACATAATCATCCAGCAGTAATAGCTGCAATTGACAAAATTAAAGCAATGCCAAATATTCTACAGGCGAGTATCAATCCCCTTGCATCAGTATTGGCATATAATCTAGCAGAAATTACTCCTGGAAATCTTTCTAATGTCTTTTTTGGTAATAGTGGAGCTGAAGCCGTAGAGGGTGCCCTTAAGACGGCAAAAATATATACTGGAAAGGGCAAAATTGTCTATTGTGAAGGATCTTTTCATGGAAAGACAGCAGGGGCATTGTCTGTTACTGGAAGAGTTAAGTATCAAAAACCCTTTTATCCACTAATTCCTCAATGTGAAGCAGTTCCATTTGGGGATCTGGAGGGCTTAGAAAAGGCGCTAATTAATAAAGATGTAGCCTGTTTTATTGTTGAGCCAATTCAAGGCGAGGGTGGAATTATAGTACCCCCAGAAGGTTATTTAAAAGAAGTTAGAAAAATATGTACAAAATATGAGACTTTATTAATAGTAGATGAGGTTCAAACAGGTTTTGGGAGAACTGGAAAAATGTTTGCATCAGAATGGGATGATGTTATACCAGATATTATGTGTCTTGCAAAGTCATTGGGCGGTGGAATAATGCCAATTGGCGTTTTTATCACTTCAAAGGCAATATGGGAGAAATCATATGGGGAAACTGATAGGGCTACTTTACATACATCTACATTTGGTGGCAATAGCTGGGCAGTAGCAGCAGCAATAGCAACTATAGGTGTAATATATGATGAAAACTTAATTAATGAAGCAGAAGAAAAGGGCGAATATCTATTAAAAAGACTTCTAGAATTAAAAAATAAATACCCACTTATACAAGATATTAGAGGAAAAGGGCTACTAGTAGGAATAGAATTTCAGCAGGGAAAATCGGTTTTGGATAAAATGATTGGTGGTAAGGTAAGTGAACTTAGTCAAGAATACACAGGCGCTCTTGTTGCTGGGGAACTCCTTAATGCACATAATATTATTACAGCCTATACAATTAATAACCCTAATGTTATAAGGCTTGAACCACCATTAACTGTAACCTATGAGGAATTAGACTATGTGGTAAATTCTTTGGATAAAACATTTGCTGCCAATAAGAGTGTAATAAAATTGGCTCTAAATAGTTCAAAAAATATCATAGGTTCTTTATTTAAAAGATAAAAGCAAAAAAGCAACCAACTGGTTGCTTTTACTTTTATCTTAGCATTTTTAAGAATGTTTCAAAGTCATTAATTATATAATCTGGTTGGCAATTTATAAACGATTCATTAGAAAATGTGGTCCAGCCAACTAATACAGTTGTCAATCCAGCCCTTTTGCTACCTAATATGTCATAAGGGCTATCACCTATAGAAATTATTTCTGAGGTATCCAAACCCATCATGTTTATCATTTTTTCATAAGGGTCAGGATTTGGTTTATGCTTATCGACATCTTCAAAATATATTAAGAAATCAAAAAACTTTTTTATGTTAAAAAACTCAAGATTTCTTTTTCCCGAAGTAGTGGTTTTTGAAGTAACAAGACCAATCTTAAAACCATTATTTTTAAGCTGTTCAAGGAGACCTACTACATCAGGGAAAAGTGCATTTCCTTTATCATGATGTTTTTGAGAGAATTCTCTATAAGCTATAAGCATATCATTTGCTTTTTCGGGGCAAAAATGATTCATTTGTTCTATGAGAGGTTTGCCATACAATTTTAAAAGTTCTTTTTCATCAAGTCTCCTCCCAAGATGAATTTCACAGGCATGATGAAACGAATCAATGTTTAATTTAGTAGAATTCAATATAGTTCCATCAAGGTCAAAAATAACACCTTTATATGTCATTTTCTTTAACCAACTCCTTTATTGAAATCTTAAATAAAAAGTGACAGGGGTTATTCCCCCTGTCGCCTATTATAATGCTTCTTTGCCTTTTTCTCCAGTTCTAATTCTTATAGCTTCCTCAACATTATAGATAAATATCTTTCCATCGCCAATTTCACCTGTTCTAGAGCCTTCTATTATACTATCTATAGCACTATCTAACATTTCGTCATCAATTACGATAGACACCATTATTTTAGGTAGGAGATTAACATTATATTCATTTCCTCTATATGAATGCTTATGTCCCTTTTGCATACCATAACCAAGTACTTGGCTAACTGTCATTCCATTAACACCAATCTTATTTAGACTTTCTTTAACATCTTCTATTTTTGTAGGTCGAATAATACAATCTATTCTTTTCATTTTTATCTCACCCCTTAGTTAGATTTAACTACTATTGGTTGATTACTAATATCCGGCACAATACCGGCTGCATATGCTGATTTACTCACAAGATTGTTATATGCCTCAACGCCGTGCTCGTTAACATCCAGACCCTCGACTTCTTCTGCTTCAGATACTCTTAATCCAATAAATGCTCCAAGAATTTTAAATGCAATAAATGCAACTGTTATACTCCAAGCCATAACTGCAAGAACACCCACTATTTGAACTCCAAGAAGAGAGAAGGAACCTGAATATAATAGGCCGCCATCTACAGCAAACAAACCTACTGCAATTGTTCCAAAAGCACCACATACTCCGTGAACTGATATAGCACCAACCGGATCATCTATCTTTAATATTTGATCAAATAGTTCAACTGCTACTACAAGTATAACACCTGCAATGATACCAGTAAATAAAGCACCTACGAATGAAAGAGCCTGAGCACCTGCTGTAATGCCAACTAAACCAGCTAGAGTGCCGTTTAGTGTTAAAGTAATGTCTGGTTTTTTGTATCTTATCCAGGTAAATAAAAGTGCACTTACTGTTCCAGTAGCCCCTGCAATGAGAGTGTTTGCAGCAACCAAGGCAAGATCTGGATCAAAAGGACTTAAAGTGCTTCCAGGGTTAAATCCAAACCAGCCAAACCATAAGAATAAAACTCCCAATGTTCCAAGGGGAATATTGTGACCAGGAATAGGATTTACCTTCCCAGAAGCTGTGTATTTGCCAATACGAGGTCCTAAAAGAAATGCTCCAACAAGGGCTGCCCAACCACCAACGCTGTGGACAATAGTAGATCCTGCAAAATCAACAAATCCTAATGAATCTAACCAACCTCCACCCCAGGTCCAGTGACCCACCACAGGGTATATAATAGATGTAATTATGATTGTAAAAAGAATGTAAGTACTAAACTTAGCTCTTTCAGCTACTGCACCAGATACTATAGTTGCAGCTGTAGCTGCAAAAACTGCCTGAAAAAACCAGAAAGCCAAGGTAGGTATTCCGAAATCAACATCTCCTTTAAAAACAAGAGCATAACCGTCACTTCCAAAAAAGCCATATTTGCTTGAGCCAAACATTAATCCAAAACCTACAAGAAAGTAACATAAAGTACCTATTGAAATAGTAGAAACATTTTTCATAAGAATATTTACAGTATTTTTTGCTTGAGTAAATCCGCATTCAAGCATCGTAAAGCCTGCATGCATGAAAAACACCAGGAAAGCGGCAAATAGTACAAACATGGTATCTAACGCAACTTTCGTTTCATCAATTTCTCCCGTTTCTGCAACACCAAAACTAGATAGTAAAAGAACTAGCAGCAAAGCCATGAATATGATTCTAATATTTCTTAACATAAATAATCCCTCCATTTAAAGTTTAAAAGTTTTTTGTTGAGGATCCTCTTAAAAAACAAAAAAACGCCCACAAATCTACAGGCATCTTCACCCGAATTTGTGGACGTCTTTGTCCTTGATATGTAGCACAACATTGTGCTCTTGTTTTTTAGATTATATATTCGGATATAGTTAATTGTCAAGAATTAATTTTTCTAGAATTTTAATTTTGTGATTTGTGAGTATTTTGTGTTAATCTAAAGTAACAGTTAAAACTGCGATGTGTCAGAATGAAATTAAAAAATTAAGAAAAGTTGCTATACTGTGACTAATATCACAGAGTTGCTAGTATCTTTTGAGTATAATAAACTCAAAGATAAAGATAAATTCAACGATAAAAGAAGGGGAGATATAAAATGATTAGAAGAATAGTTACTATTAACGAAGATAAATGTAATGGGTGTGGAGCTTGCATCCCTGCTTGCCATGAAGGAGCAATCCAAATAATTAATGGCAAGGCGAAACTATTAGAAGATAAGCTATGTGACGGAATTGGTGATTGTCTGGGAGAATGTCCATTAGATGCCATTGAAATTGTAGAAAGACATGCAGATGAGTATGATGAGGAAGCCGTAAAAGAACACTTACGTAAATTAGAGGAAAAGAATGAGCCAAAGGATAAACACAAAATTCCCTGTGGCTGCCCAGGAACAATGAGTAGAATGTTTGAAGAAGAGGCTGATGAGGATGGTGACGAGGACGTAGAACTTAGATCTACCTTAAGACAATGGCCAGTACAATTAAGTTTAGTGCCTGTTAATGCCCCATACTTTGAAGATGCTGAATTGTTGGTAGCAGCTGATTGTGCACCTGTTGCTTATGGTAACTTTCATCAACTTCAAAAGGGTAAGGCAATTGCAATAGGGTGTCCTAAACTAGATGATGGAAATCATTATGTAGATAAGCTTACACAAATTTTGAAATCAAATAATATCCGTAAAATTACCATTGTCCGTATGGAAGTGCCTTGTTGTGGAGGACTAAACAGTATTGTTAGTGAAGCAATTTCTCAATCAGGAAAAGAAGTACCAGTAGAGACTAAAACTCTATCTATCCAGGGAAAAATTATTAGCTAGATATTATTAAGTTGAATAGTGAATAGTGAAAAATGAAAATAGTGCATGTTATAGATAACATGCACTATTTCCGTTAGTGCATAAAAACATGCATTAATGATAATAGGTATATATTAATGATGAAGTACTTGATAATACTAAATAAAACATGATTATAAATGCAAAAACTTATGCAGCTAGCAAATATATATTATATAAAACTACATAAAATACCTTGGTAAGTATCACTTTAGTATCTTGGCACAATTTTTGCTACGTATAATAATAGATATTTTTGACCAAAACATTACTTTCAACTAAATATTAGGAGGATAAGAATAAATATGATAAAAAGTAGGGTCAATGCTATAACACAAGAACAAATAAAACAAATTCACAATTCAGCATGTGAGATTTTAGAAGATGCTGGAGTTGTAGTCCATCACGATGAAGCACTAGAATTATTAAAAAGTGCGGGTTGTGTTGTTGAAAACAGCAACCGAGTATATATTCCTACTGGGTTGGTGGAAAAGTCCATTAGCACAGTTCCTTCAAGAGTTACATTGTATGATAGAAATGGTAACCCTAAAATCTTTATGCAAGAATGGGAAATAAGCTTTGGTACTGGTTCAGACACAATAAACTATTTAGATCCATATACAAAAGAGAGAAGAAAATGGCTTAAAAAAGATGTGGAAGATGCTGTAAAGGTATGCGATTATTTGCCACATATTGATTTTATAATGTCAATGGGAAACCTTGTTGATGTAAATAAACACATGATAAATCGGGAACAATATGCTCTTATGCTTTTAAATAGTACTAAACCTCAGGTTGTAATAGCTGAGGATGATAAGACTCTAGAAGATATAATAGAAATGGCTGCTGCAGCAGTTGGTGGAAGAGAGGTCTTAAAACGCAAGCCGCTTTTCATGGTGTATTGCGAGCCAACATCACCACTTCAGTTGCCTTATGAATCAGTTGCCAAGGTTCTTTTAGCGGCAGAAACAAATATACCAACCAATTTTGCATGTGGAGGTTTAAGTGGTGGGACAGTACCCATGACAGTAAGCGGAAGCGTCTTGCAGGCCCATACAGAAGCCTTAAGTGGACTAGTAATTCATCAGTTAAAAAACCCAGGTGCACCTTTTGTATATGGCTATGGTATTACACCTCTTGATATGAAAACCTTACAATCAGTTTATACTTCTGCAGAATCTATGGTTGCACAGGGCATGCTATGTGATATAGCTAGGTATTTTAATTTCCCATCATGGGGCTATGCTGGGTGTAGTAGCTCCAAGACTGTCGATGAACAAGCTGTAATGGAAGCGACTATGTTTACTCTTATGGGAGCTCTACAGGGCTGCAACCTTATGCATGATATATTTTATTTAGAGTTTGGTTTAACAGGGGCTCTGGAAATGATTGTGATTAGTGATGACACTATCAATAGGGTAAAGCATATGATTAAAGGAGTTGACACAAGTAGAGAGGCTTTAGGAACAGATACCATAAAAATGGTTGGTCCTGGTGGAAACTTCATGGGAACCCAGCATACTGTAGAGAATTTTAGAAAAGGCTGGTCAACAGAACTGTGTGATCTTCAAGGTTTTGAAGGATGGGAAAGAAGTGGGAAATTGACACTATTTGAGCGAGCTAATCAAAAGGTTAAAGAGATTATAGAATCTCATCAACCGGAGCCTGTATGTGAATCTATAATCACAAAGGTAATAAAAATATTAGAAGATGCAGAACGAAAGTTATAGAAAATAAGATAGTATTTAGGGGGTGTAAAGGTATGGCAATTCTAATAAATGGAGCTAACCTAACGATAGAAAAGGTTGTTCAGGTGGCAAGGAATTTTGAAGAAGTATCTATAGCTCCTGAAGCTTATGAACCCATGGAAAAGTCAAGGCAACTTGTAGAAAAAATGGTTTCTAACAATGAAGTTGTCTATGGGATAACAACTGGTTTTGGTAAATTTGCCACTATGTCCATTAGCAATGGGCAATTAGATCAGTTACAGGAAAACTTAATACTTTGCAATACTGCTGGTGTAGGAGATCCATTAGCAGAAGAAGTTGTTAGGGGAATGATGTTATTAAGAGCAAATTCTCTCATAAGGGGTAATTCAGGAATACGGCCTATAGTAGTAGAAACATTACTAGAAATGTTAAATAAAAAAGTTCATCCTGTTGTTCCAGAAAAAGGCTCAGTCGGAGCAAGTGGAGATTTGGCTCCACTTTCCCACATGGCTCTTGTTTTATTGGGAAAAGGTGAGGCATACTACAGTGGCCAGTTGATGCCAGGTATGACAGCCATGGAAAAAGCAGGTATAGAACCTGTAAGACTGAAGGCAAAAGAAGGCTTGTCGTTATGTAACGGTACCCAGGCAATGGCATCTTTGGGAACTCTGGCAGTATATGATGCACTAAATCTGGCTAAAATTGCTGACATAACAGGAGCGTTAAGTGCAGAGGCTTTAGAGGCTATTGTTTCTGCATTTGATCCAAGAATACATGAAATCAGACCCCATTTAGGCCAGATTGAAACTGCCCAAAACCTAAGAAAGCTTTTGGAAGGCAGTAAAATCCTGCATGCCTCGGACCATTGTAGAGTACAAGATGCATATACTCTAAGGTGTATGCCACAGGTTCATGGAGCGTCAAAGGATGCCATAAATTATGTTAAGGGTGTTATAGAAACAGAAATCAATTCAGTAACAGATAATCCACTAGTATTTCCTGAGGAGGAAGATGTATTATCTGGTGGAAATTTTCATGGACAACCACTAGCCCTTGCCATGGACTTTTTGGGAATAGCTTTATCTGAACTAGCAAATATTTCCGAAAGAAGGACGGAAAGACTGACTAATCCGGCGTTAAGCGGAGGGCTTCCCGCTTTTCTTACAGAAAGGGGAGGTATAAATTGTGGCTTCATGATTGCACAATATACGGCAGCCGCTCTTGTAAGTGAAAACAAGGTTTTAGCCCATCCTGCTAGTGTTGACTCAATACCTACATCTGCTTCTCAAGAAGACCATGTAAGTATGGGAACAATAGCAGCAAGAAAGGCACGCAGCATATTAGAGAATGTTCAAAATGTTTTAGCTATAGAACTATTATGTGCCTGTCAAGGGATTGATTTTAGACAAGCAAAGCCTGCTCCAAGGACATATGCTGCCTATAAAATGCTGAGAGAGAAAGTATCTAAGCTAGGAGATGACAGGGAGCTCTATCCTGATATTAATGAAGCTGTTAAACTAATAAAAGAAGGAAAAATAATTAAAGTATTAGAAGATTAATAAGGAGGAAAATCATATGGCATTTATGCGTTCCAATTATTCAGAACAAACAACTCCATTTATGAGTTGGGTTAGTGAATTCCAGTTAGAAAGGATTCATTCAGCATCATTAGAAATTCTTCAAAGAACAGGTACAAGGGTAGATCATCCATTAGCGTTAAAACTTCTTAAAGAAGCTGGTTGTCTGGTGAAAGATAATATAGCTAAAATTCCCCCTTGGCTTGTAGAGGAATGTATTAGAACCGCCCCAAGTAAAGTTACCTTAGGCAATAGAAGAGGACAAAGAAGGGTTCATCTGGAAAAGAATAACTGTTATTTTGGTACTGGGTCTGACATGCCATATATGATTGATATGGATACAGATAAAAGAAGATATTCAACCCAAAAGGATGTAGAAAATGCTATTAAGTTAATGGACTCACTTGAAAACTATGATTTTGTAATGAGTTACTGTATAGCAAATGATGCACCCAAAATGACAAATGACCTTCATCAATTCAAGGTGATGGTAGCAAATACTATTAAGCCCATAATATTTACTGCACATAGTGCAGAGCATACACAAGCGATTATTGATATGGCTGCTTTAGCAGTTGGGGGATATGACAATTTAAGAAATAGTCCATTAATGGTTTTATATTCAGAGCCAATTTCACCACTAATCCATACTGAAGTTGGTATTGGCAAAATGTTTAAATGCCATGAATATGGAATACCTGTAGTGTATACCCCTGGAGTTGTAGCTGGGGCAACAATGCCTGTTACAAAGGCAGGGACAATTGCCCTTATGAATGCTGAAGCTTTAGCAGGTGTAGTAATCTCCCAGTTACATGTAAAAGGAGCACCAATCATCATTGGTGGTGGAGCAACACCTATGGATATGAGAACCACAGCTACTTTATATGGTTCACCTGATGCTCAAATGAATTATGCAATTATGACACAACTGTCACAGTATTATCAGATACCAAACTTTACTGAAGCAGGTTGTGTAAATGCTCCCCTTCCAGACGCACAAGCAGGTTTTGAAGCTGGAATTGGACTGTTAACCTGCCAATTAGCAGGGGCAAACCTAGTACACGATGTTGGCTATCTAGAAGGGGGAAAGACGGGTTATTTACCTTTTCTAGTAATGTGTGATGATTATATTGCTGGTGCTCGTCATATGGGTAGAGGAACTAGAATAGATGAGGAAACATTGGCAATTGATGTGATCGATGAAGTTGGTGTTGGAAATAACTTCTTAAATCATCAGCATACATTTGATCATTTTAGAGAAGAAATATGGCAGCCAAGACTTTTTAATAGGTATATCTGGGAAGATTGGGAGCAAAGGGGTAAAAAATCATACCTAGATGCTCATAAGGATGAGGTGAGAAGGGTTTTAGAAGCCGATAATCCTAATCTGGTTGATAATAATACAATAACAGAAATGGATAAGATTATAGCAATAATAGAAAAGTAATTCAAAAAAGGCTTATAATTTGGGAATAGTAGCTGGGCAAAATATGCCTAGCTACTTGATCATAATCAAGTCTCCAAAGGGAGTAGCTATATGTTGCGAAAATTTAATGAAACCTTTGCAGTACCAGATGTCTGTAAAGAATATATTAATCACATGGTGGAACAAGAAGAAATAGAATTAGTAGTTGCCATGGATATGGCTGAATTTACTCTAATAGATGTAATGAATAAGATGAATTTATCAAGGCCACTAGCAGAGCAATTAATTGAGAGAGCATATAAACGGGGAATTCTTAATAAAGTTAATGACAAGCAAGCAACCTATATTTGTACCGATTTGTATACTAGGCTAAAATATGCAGCAGTATTTGATGATTATGAAAATATTCCACTCGAGGCAAGGAATAAGATTGATAGTTGGTATCTTAATGCTTTTATTGAAAAACATTCAGACAACTTTAATAAATTAAGGGAAGGCAAGTTGGATCTACATGAGGCTTCTTTTCTCTTTGCACATACTCCATCTTTGTTAGAACAGGTATATGAAGTAATTGAAGAAGCTGATAGAATTGTAGCCATACCATGTGACTGCAATCAGCTATCTAAACATAGGACAGCTAAGAAGCCGGTTCTATACTGCATACATTTTAACAATTATGCAGATGATTTTCTGAAAAGAGGTTTAGGTAAAGCCCTTACAAAAGAGGAATGTAAAGAAGTAGTCAAAAACGCAAACAAAGAAGGTTTTATGCAGTGTATTAATATAAATTTCAAGACTGCGGGGCCTGGTTTTATATGTAACTGTAATCCAAAATGGTGTTATCCATATAGGGCAGCTGAAATAATGGGTAGTCAATCCTATTATCCACTAAAGCGAAATGTGGCTAACTATAATAGTGAACAATGTATCAGCTGTGGCTTGTGTATAAAACGTTGTCCATTTAATGCATTTAGTTATGGAGATGGACAAATTAGGATAAAAGGTAAACTAAAAAAGCAAATCACTTTTGATTCGACAATTTGCCAGGGCTGTGGATTGTGTGCAAACACCTGTCCAAGTAAATCTATATCAATGATAAATATCTAAATTTAGGAATATTATCTCTCAAATGATTCGGAGGTGAAAAGATGCAAAAAGTAGATTTAATTATCAAAAATGCAAAGGAACTAGTTACCTGCGCAGGTGGAACAAGTAAACCTAAAACAGGAGAAGATCTTAAAAACTTATACATAATTAATGACGGATGGGTGGCAATAAAGGAAGACAAGATAGTAGCAGTAGGAACAGAAAAGGAAATCAAGTCTAAGGTAGAGATTACTGAAGATACCCAGATAATCGATGCTGCTGGTAAGACAGTCCTTCCGGGGCTTGTTGATTCACATACCCACCTAGCTTTTGGTGGTTCAAGAGAAAACGAACTTGAGTTAAAGCTAGAGGGGGCAGCATACTTAGATATCTTAGCTGCAGGTGGTGGAATACTAAGTACAGTCCGAGCTACTAGAGAAGCCACTAAAGAAGAACTAAAAGCTACCAGCACGAAATACTTAAATCAGATGCTATCCCAAGGGACCACCACAGCAGAAGCAAAAAGCGGTTATGGTTTGAAAACAGAATATGAAATCAAGCAGCTTGAAGTAATTAAGGAATTAAATGAAGAGCATCCAGTAGATTTGGTGCCAACATTTTTAGGAGCCCATGCGATCCCCACAGAATTTAAAGGGGGCAAGGAAGATAGGTTTATTGATATAGTAGTAGAAGAAATGATGCCAGCAGTTAAAGAAAAGGGTCTTGCAGAATTTTGTGATGTATTTTGTGAAAATGGAGTATTTACCGTTGAACAGTCAAGAAGAGTACTAGAAAAAGCAAAGGAACTTGGTTTTAAACTTAAAATTCATTCCGACGAAATATATGCTTTAGGTGGTACTGAAATGGCATCTGAATTAAATGCCACATCAGCAGATCACTTATTAGTAGTAACTGATGAAGGTATAGAAAAAATGTCTGAGGCTGGGGTGGTAGGTGTACTGCTACCGGGGACAACATTTAACCTTAGAGAAGACCATTATGCACCAGCAAGAAGGATGATAGACAAAGGAGTAGCAATAGCACTAGCTACGGATTTTAATCCAGGAAGCTGTCCAACAAACTCAATGGATATCATTATGACAATAGGATGCCTGTATCTTAGATTAATACCAGCAGAAGTAATAAATGCAATAACAATCAATGCAGCCCATGCAATAGACAGGGCACAGTCAGTAGGAAGTATAGAAGAAGGAAAACAGGCAGACTTAGTAATTTTTGATGCACCAAATCATCAATATCTATGCTATAGATTTGGAAGCAATTTAGTAGAAAAGGTAGTTAAAAAAGGCAAAATAGTAATAGGAGGAGCATAGAGATGTCTCAGATAGTACAATGCGTACCAAATTTTAGTGAAGGAACAAACCAAGAAATCATATCAAAAATTCTTGAAGTAATAACAAGTGTAGAAGGAGTAAAGTTAGTAGACTACTCTTCAGATGCAAGCCACAATCGGTCAGTAGTGACATTTCTAGGTGAGCCGCAGGCGGCAAAGCGAGCAGCTTTTAAAGCTATAGAAAAGGCAAAGGAATTAATAAACATGGAAGAACATAAGGGTGAGCACCCCAGAATGGGAGCTACAGACGTAGTTCCATTTATCCCAATAAGAGGAATAACCATGGATGAATGCGTAGAGCTTGCTAAGGAACTAGGAAAAGAGGTTTGGGAAAAGCTTCAAATACCAGTCTACTTATACGAAAAGGCTGCCTGTACCCCTGACAGGCAAAATCTTTCAGTCATTAGAAAAGGGCAGTATGAGGGCCTAAAAAGTGCAGTAGCAGATCCAGGCAGACAACCAGATTTTGGTGAAGCAAAGCTTCATCCTACTGCAGGAATAACCGCCATAGGAGCAAGACCACCCCTTATTGCATACAACATAAATCTTGACACAAACAATGTAGAGATTGCCAAAAAGATTGCCAAAGTAATTCGAGGAAGTAGTGGAGGATTTCCTGCAGTTAAGGGCTTAGGCATAAAAATAGAGGAAAGAGATATGGCACAGGTGACAATTAATATGTGCAACTTTAAAGAAGTATCCCTTTTTAGAATATTTGAGATAGTAAAGAACGAAGCTGAACGCTATGGAGTAAATATAATAGGTAGTGAAATAGTTGGCTTAACGCCAATGGAGGCATTAGTAGATGTAGCAGACCATTATTTAAGACTAGAAAACTTTAAAATAGATCAGATACTAGAGACAAAGCTTTAGAAATCATAAACCAGAAACCAAAAGAAGCCAGAAAAAAAGTATAGTATTTAGTCATATTCTGTATGCTGACTTCTTAATCCTGAATTCCGAATTTTGAATTGAGAATGGGAGGTAATGTTATGTTAGTAGATTTAACTGGAAAAGACTTTATTAAATCAGTAGCTTCTGATTCCCCGGCCCCTGGTGGGGGAAGCGTAGCAGCATTTGCAGGTGCCTTATCAGCAGCCCTTGTAAACATGGTTGTTAATCTAACAGTAGGAAGAGAGAAATATCAAGAACATGAAAAAGAATTAATAACAATCAGAGATAAGGGTAATGAATTACAGGAAAGACTAACACGATATGTTGACGAAGATACACAAACATTTAGTTTAGTGATGGAAGCGTACAAACTACCAAAGGAAACAGACCAAGATAAATCTAAAAGATCAGCAGCTATTCAGGATGCAATGAAAAAAGCAGCAGAACTGCCCTTGGAGGTAGCAAAATCCTGTTTAGAGGTTATCAGATTTAGTGAAACAGTAATTACTAAAGGAAATCCAAATTGCCTTAGTGATGGAGGAGTTGGCTGCCTCATGGCTCATGCTGGACTACAAGGGGCAGTATTTAACGTACAGATAAACCTGGGAAGTATTAAGGATGAGGAATATAAAAAACGATTAACTACAGAAATTGTCCAAATTGAGCAAGAAGCAGAAGAATTAAGCAAAAGAGTCATAGCTAAAGTAAAAAGTCAGTTTTAACACCAGGGAAGTTTTTTGAAAAAGGGGGCATGAACAATGATTAGTAATAAGGATATTTCCAAGGCTATGATAATCAAGCTTGATGCTAAGCTTCCAGAGATGCCTGTTTTTCAAGAAGGTATCAGAAGAGCTCCAAATAGAGGGTATAAACTTACACCGGACCAAACTAAAGTAGCACTAAAAAATGCTCTTAGATATGTACCTGAAGAATTTCACAAAAGTTTAGCACCTGAATTTCTTAAAGAATTAAAAACAAGGGGAAGAATCTATGCTTACCGCTTTCGCCCCGAAGGAAGATTATATGGAAAATCAATAGACGAGTATCAGGGTAACTGCATTGAAGGAAAAGCCTTTCAAGTAATGATAGATAATAACCTAGACTTTGAAGTAGCACTATATCCCTATGAATTAGTCACTTATGGCGAAACGGGTAGGGTATGTCAGAACTGGCTCCAGTATAGATTAATAAAGAAATACCTGGAAGTCCTGACAGAGGATCAGACATTAGTGGTGCAATCGGGTCATCCATTAGGTTTATTTCCATCTAAACCAGAAGCTCCTAGGGTAATAATAACAAACTCACTTATGATAGGAATGTTTGATAATCCCCACGATTGGGATATAGCAGAACAGATGGGTGTAGCAAATTATGGGCAAATGACAGCTGGCGGCTGGATGTATATTGGACCTCAAGGAATAGTCCATGGAACCTTTAATACCCTTCTTAATGCAGGTAGAAATAAACTTGGAATTCCTGAAGACGGTGACTTAAGGGGACACATGTTCATTTCATCTGGTCTTGGTGGTATGAGCGGTGCTCAGCCTAAAGCAGTAGAAATAGCAAATGGTGTTGGTGTAATAGCTGAAGTTGACTACTCAAGAATCATGACAAGATATAATCAGGGTTGGGTAGGCAAGGTATCTGATAATCTTGATGATATCTTTGCTACTGCTGAAGAATATTTAAAGAAAAAAGAGCCAATTTCCATTGCCTATCATGGAAATATTGTTGAACTCTTAGAATACGTAGTAGAAAAAAATATTCATGTTGAACTATTATCAGATCAGACTTCGTGTCATGCTGTATATGATGGAGGTTATTGTCCACAGGGAGTATCCTTTGAAGAAAGAACAGAACTAATTGGATCAGACAGAGCTAGATTTATAGAACTTGTAGATAAATCATTAAAACATCACTATGCACTAATTAAAGTGTTAACAGAAAGAGGAACATATTTCTTTGACTATGGAAATGCATTTATGAAAGCAGTTTATGATGCGGGTGTAAAAGACATTTCCAAAAATGGGATAGACGACAAGGATGGTTTCATCTGGCCTTCTTATGTAGAAGATATCATGGGACCAATGCTCTTTGATTATGGTTACGGACCCTTTAGGTGGGTTTGCTTGAGCGGTAAACATGAAGACTTAATTAAAACAGATAAGGCAGCTATGGAGTGTATTAATCCAAACCGTAGAGGTCAAGACAGGGATAACTATATTTGGATAAGAGATGCTGAAGACAATCAGCTCGTAGTAGGAACCCAAGCTAGAATTCTCTATCAAGATGCTGAAGGAAGAAAGACCATTGCTCTTAAGTTTAATGAAATGGTGAGAAACGGGGAAATTGGCCCAGTAATGCTAGGTAGAGATCACCATGATGTAAGTGGTACAGATTCACCCTTTAGAGAAACAGCCAATATCAAAGATGGAAGTAACGTCATGGCCGAAATGGCAATCCAATGTTTTGCCGGAAATGCCGCTAGGGGAATGAGTCTTTGTGCGCTCCACAATGGCGGGGGTGTTGGAATTGGTAAAGCAATTAATGGTGGATTTGGCCTTGTTTTAAACGGTAGTGAAAGAATAGATAATACCATAAAATCTGCAATGCTATGGGACGTAATAGGTGGAGTGGCTAGACGCAACTGGGCTAGAAACGAAAATTCCATTGAAACAATAATAGAGTTTAACAAAATGTATGAAGGAAAAGGTCATGTTACAATACCCTTTGTCGCAGATGAAGAGCTTGTAAATAAGGTTGTAGATGAAACTCTAAAAGGATAAATTTGAAAAAAAATAGCCATCTCAAGGGTGGCTATTTAATTTTAGATTATATTTTTTGATTTTGTACTGTAGATTCTGTCTATTTAGACCCAATTGATTTGCAGATTTGGAAATATTCCACTTGGTCTTTTTTAAGACTTCAACTATCATACTTTTTTCATATTCCGCGAGTTTTTTGTTAATGTCTGTTTTAACCTTTGGGTTGGTGGGTGTTTTAATACGAGATGAGATCTCCTTCTTGAAATGAGCTGGTAAATATTCGATTCCTATTTGTCTTTTGTCTGCTCTAATGAGTAGATTTTCAACAATATGCTGCAATTGACGTATGTTACCTGGCCAATCATAAGATTCCAAGACTTCAAGCAGTTCCTTACTCAATTTTGAAGTGCTTTTTTTATAAATCAAACAGTATCTTTTCATAAAATAATCAATTAATTCAGCTATATCTTCTTTATGCTCTGTTAAAGGAGGTATAGTCAATACTAGGCCAGCTAACCGGTAATATAAATCGGAACGAATCTCCTGTCTCTCTAAACTAATAAGTGGATCTCTATTAGTAGAACTGATGATTTTACACTTTACTAAATATTCCTTTGGACTACCTATTCGCCTTGCCTTTCTTTCCTGTAAAACTCTTAAAAGCTTTGCCTGTAAAGATAGTGGCATAGAATTGATTTCGTCTAAAAATATGGTTCCTTCTTCAGCTTGCTCAAAAAAGCCTGACATATCTGCTGCACCTGTAAAAGCTCCTCTAACTGTTCCAAAAAGCAGACTCTCTAACAGATTTTCTGGTATTGCTGCACAATTAATTGCCAAAAACTGCTCTGAATTTTTCTGACTATAATTGTGAATGCTTTGTGCAAAAAGTTCTTTACCGGTTCCCGTTTCTCCTGTAATTAAGATTGGAGTATTGCTGGCTGCAATCTGTTTAGCTTCAGTTTTTAGTTGGTTCATTATTTGGCTATTGCCAATAATATCATCAAATGTATATATTGTGCTGTTATTTAAGTCGACTTCGTCAATTGAACTAACTTCAGAATGGGAGTTTTGTAGTTGCATGGTTCTTTCCAGAAGTTCCTTAAGTTTTGCAACATTTCGACAGAGAGAGTAGACGCCTATGGTTTCATTTTCTTTAAAGACAGGCAAAGTCTTGTACACCATATCAACCTGATTACCTTGGGTTGTATAATAAATTCTATTACCTTCTTTTATAGGGTTTCCGGTATTAAGTACATTTAGATGTTCACTATGGTCATCATCAACTTTATATACCTCAGTGATCTTTTTACCTATAACTTCACTTTGCCTAAGTCCATCTAGTTTTGCCATTTCTTTATTATAAAATATAATTTTACTGTTCCTATCACTAATGAGTATACCTTCTTTAACATTGTCTAGGGCATTTTCAATACAATATAGCCTTTCTTGAAGTTCTTTAATTATGGATTGTTCCATATTTTAGGATCCCCCTGGCATAAAAGCTTACTGGATATACTATTATAATACCACAAGGAAACAGCCTTGCAATTTCTGTTTGAAAACTTTTTTGTAGATATTTGTACGTACTAGAAGGAAGAAAAGCTTTTAATTTAGAATTACTAGTAATACTACACTTTGCCAAAGGAGGTCTATCATGAAAGACAGGTCACTATATGCTGAGCCATACAAGATTAAGATGGTAGAGCCTATTAAGGTTACTACTAGAGAGTACAGAGAGATGAGACTAGCTGAGGCAGGGTACAATGTTTTTAATCTGGCAAGTAAGGATGTTTATATAGACTTACTTACTGATAGTGGTACTACGGCCATGAGTGATAATCAATGGGCTGGTATTATGAGTGGAGATGAGTCCTATGCTGGTGGGAAAAACTATTTCAATCTAAAACATACCATTAAGGATGTTATGGGATATGATTTTGTTGTGCCAACCCATCAAGGCAGAGGAGCAGAAAATATACTGATGCAGATGTTTGTTAAGGAAGGGGATAGAGTGCCAGGAAATCTCCATTTTGACACAACAGAGGGTCATATTAGGCTTAGAAAGGCTATCCCTGTTAATCTTTTAAAGACAGAAGGCTATGATAGCAGTTGCAAAGCACCCTTTAAAGGAGACATTGACTTAAGTAAGCTTGAGGAAGAACTTAAGGAGCATCATGATAAAATACCCTTTGTCTTAATAACAGTTACCTGTAATAACAATGGGGGTCAGCCTGTTTCTATAAACAACCTTAAGGAAGCCAGAAAGCTAGCTGACAAATTTGGAGTGCCTTTATTTCTAGATGTTGCTAGATTTGCAGAAAATGCTTTTTTCATAAAAGATAGAGATCCAGATTACAAGGATGTGAGCATTCGAGATATTGTAAAAAAGATGTTTTCTTATGCCCATGGGTGTTCAATGAGTGCTAAAAAAGATGCCCTTGTAAATATTGGTGGTTTTCTTGCTTTTAAAGATAATGCCGATTATTACAAGAAAGCCGTGGGAATTCAAATTCCATTTGAGGGCTATGCTACTTATGGGGGTTTAGCCGGTAGAGATTTAGAAGCCATGTCTAGAGGACTAAATGAAGTTCTTTCAGAGGAATACTTACAAGATAGAATTGGCCAAGTGAAATACCTAGCTGATAAACTCCTGGCTATAGGAGTTCCTGTTATTGAGCCACCAGGGGGTCATGGAGTTTATGTAGATGTTAAACGTTTTCTTCAACACCTGCCCCAAAGGTCTTTTCCAGCACAAGCGCTTGTTTGCCAGTTATACTTAGAGGCTGGTATAAGAAGTGTGGAGATAGGAACTTGTGCTTTTGGATACGTAGATCCTGTCACAGGAGAAGAGGTATACCCTGAAATGGAACTATTGAGGATGGCCATACCGCGGAGGGTCTACACAGATAGACATATGGATGTAGTTGCAAATGCATTTGCAAATGTTGCAGATAAAAAGCAGGATATTAAAGGACTAAAGCTTGTCTATCAGGCAGAAGTTCTAAGGCACTTTACTGCCAGGTTTGAACCCTTACTTTAACAAACTAATTTTCAAAAAGACGCTTAAACCAAAATTTAAAAAGGGTTAGGCGTCTTTTTTCAAAACTATATATTTTTCCAACCGTTAGCAAAGAATTCAAGATTAGCTTTAACCATTTCTTTAACAGCATCTTTACAAGCTTGAGGTATACCAACCAGGTCATACCCTACAATATTTTCTTCATGTGTTTTTATAAAAGCTTCAATAAATGTTTTTTTCACTTCTGTACCTATGTTAATTTTCTTAATTCCCAATTCTACACCCTTTGCAAATTGCTGTGTAGTTAATCCTGTGCCTCCATGTAAAACTAGTGGTACTTTTGAAATCTCAGCTATCGTTTGAAGGAGCTCAAAGTTAAGGTGTGGCTCACCTTTATAAAGACCATGGGCATTACCAATAGAAACGGCTAATGCATCTATGTCTGTTGCTTCCAAAAAAGTTTTAACATGGTCTGGATTTGTCATCTTTGTGGCTTTTACTTCTTCTCCATCTTCAATTCCAGCTAAAGCCCCAAGTTCTGCTTCTACTGATACACCAGCTTTTTTAGCTTCTAAAGAGACCTTATTAGTAATTTCTATATTTTCTTCTAAACTTAAATGAGATCCATCAATCATCACAGCACTAAAACCCAGGTTAATTGCTTTTAAACATGTATCAAAGTCTTGTGAATGATCTAGAAAAACACATACTGGAGAGGAAGCTCTCTTTGCTAGATCAACCATTATCTGTCCGATTACTTCATTACCAGGCTTGTTTAAAACCGGGGCACCTATCATTGCTATTACAGGAAGGTTCAACTTATTTCCTGCCTGCATAATAGCCTGTGCCGTAAATAAATCATAGGTACTAAAAGCACCTACTGCGCCGTTGTGAGTTTGTAATACTTCTTTTAAAGATACTAAAGGCATAATATATTCCCCCTAATTAAATATTGCAAAGTTGTATATATACAACATATGTAATTATAGATATATCATTGTTAATTTGTCAATAACACTTTAAAAATAAAACTGTCTCAATAGTCAGTTTTCATTCATTTTGTAATGAAAACCCATTGATATATTGGAATTGTAAAGGTTGCTGAGTTTTTTTAAAAAGCAATATTTTTTATGAAGGAAGCTTGTACATAGATATGGAATATTCTAATATATTAATTTGAGCTCACGCTTTTATCGGTAATTACAGTTTATAAAATTAATATTTGTGTTGACAAGATATTGTTCTGAGATTTATAATTATTGCAAATAAGCAATATTGTAATATTATACATTATGAATAATGCACTAACTTTTAGCTTTTTATCTAGAGAATAGTTTTCAGCTAACAGATTGGAGGTTTATTATATGGCCGAGGTGCGGTTAGAACAATTGACTAAAAGTTTTGGTGGTCCCCCTGTAGTATCAGAAATTACCTTTACAATTGAAGATGGTGAGTTTTTGGTATTAGTAGGTCCATCAGGCTGTGGTAAGAGTACAACCTTAAGGATGATTGCTGGACTTGAAGCTCCAACTTCCGGCGAAATTTATATTGGGAACAAAGAGGTAACTAGTCTAGAACCAAAAAACAGAGATATTGCCATGGTTTTTCAAAACTATGCATTATATCCGCATAAGAATATCTATGATAATATAGCTTTTAGTCTCAGTCTAAGAAAGATAAAAAAGAACTTGATTGAAGACCAAGTAAAAGAAGCTGCTGAAATGTTAGGTATAACTGAGTACTTGCATCGGTTTCCTAAACAGTTATCAGGGGGTCAGCGTCAGCGTGTTGCTTTAGGTAGAGCAATAGTTCGTCATCCTCAGGTCTTCTTAATGGATGAACCCCTTAGCAACTTAGATGCCAAATTAAGGGTTCAGATGAGAGCAGATCTAATTAAGTTGCATCAGCAATTAAAAACAACCACAATATATGTTACACATGATCAAATAGAAGCAATGACTATGGGTAGTAGAATAGCTGTATTAAAGGATGGATTATTGCAGCAATTAGGAACTCCTGATGAAATATACATGAAGCCGGTTAACACTTTCGTTGCAGGATTTATAGGAACTCCTCCCATGAATTTCATCAATGGAAAACTGGTAAAAGAGTCAGAGAAAATGGTATTTAAGGGTAAAGAAGTTTCTATTGAAGTTACAAATAAAGTGGCTAATAATTTTGCACAAGAAGAAGTTACTCTAGGGATTCGTCCCGAGTGTATTAACTTAACAGATACAGTTAGTCCCGATGAACAAGACGGAATAATAACTGGGGTTGTGGAAATTGTTGAATATATTGGGGCTGAAGTAATTGTCCATGTGATTACATCTGGACAAGACAAAATTGTGATGAAGGTTAGCGGATATGGACGAATTCCATGTTCTGGAGAAAACATAAAAGTAAGGGCTAGCAAAGAATTCATACACATCTTTGATGCTGATAGTGGTACAAACGCAATGAATTTATAATTAATAGGTTTTATTTGAAAGGAGGGATCCTTTAGATAAGCAAAATTATTCATTTCGTAAATCTGAGTTTCAAGGAATTACTTACAAATTAAAAGGAGGGTTATAAGTGAAAAAAGGAAAATTTAGATTCTTGCCACTATTGATTGTTTTTGCTTTACTTTTTGTTGTACTAGGAGGATGCGGACAAAATGATACAACACCAGAGCCGCAGGATCCAACTGATGAGATAGTAAACATACAATTTACTAATTGGGTATCACTTGAAGAAGGTACCAGAGACAATATGCAAACTGTCATGGAGAACTTCCACTCTGACAACCCAAACATTAAGGCTGAAGTTATAGGTATACCTGTATCAGATACTATGCAGCAGATAACTATTATGGCTGCAGGTGGAAATTCTCCAGATGTGTCCCAAGTGCAAGGGGATGCTGTAATCACTTTGGCTGCAGGTGGTTTTCTTGAGCCTCTTGATGACATAATTCCAAAAGAACTTTTGGATAAGATTCCCCAAAGCATTTTAGATGGTGCAGTATGGGAAGGAAAACTCTATGCGGTTCCATGGGCTCCCGTAGTAAATGGGTTCTGGTACAATAAAACCTTAATGGAAGAGGCTGGTCTTGATCCTAATAACCCACCTAAAACAATTGTAGAATTAGATCAAGCAATAGAACAGGCTAGAGGGGTATTACCAAGTGACGTAACAATGATTCAGCTTGATACTACCGTTAGAACAATTGGTCTATTCCATCAGTGGCCTTTTATGATGGCATTTAATGATGGAGCACCACCAGTTGATATGAATGGAAATATAAACATTAATACACCAGGCATGGTAGAATATGGTGAATGGGTTAGAAAGCACATGGAAGAAGGTAATAGTCAACCAGGGAAAAAATATGGTGAATTCCGTCCAGCGGCTGCAGATAATAAATTACTCTTTGGCTTTGATGGATCCTATCTGTCAGGCGTTATTCAAGCGTTAAATACTGATATGACAGAGCAAGATGTGTGGAACACCTGGGGTGTTACTACAACCCCTACAGGCAGTAATGGTGTAAGTTATGTGGCTGATACAAACCACAGTCTAGTAGTGTTTAAACAGTCAGCTAACAAGGACTCTGCGATGAAGCTAATAGAATACCTCGTTAATAGTGAAAGTGGAATAAGAGATTACATCTTACCTGTAGGCTATGCACCAGTAACTAGTGATGCAATTGAAAGATTCCCACAAATAGCTGATAGTCCTATTACTACAGCTTTTATGGAAGAGGTATTACCATCAGTAGTCGCCTTGCCATATGGACCTGATTATAATGAGATTTCAGAAATAATCATGACTTCCGTTCAAGAAATAATTAGTACTGATAAGTCAATCGAAGCAATTTGGGCCAATGCAGAAAGCAGATTACAAGAGCTTTTACAATAGTATAATAACTAAATAAGAGGAAGTAGATAATTATCTACTTCCTCTTATTTCCAAAGCAGAATAGACAACAAAGGAGAATTACCTAATGAATGGGCAGGAAAGAACATATAGGGCCATAAAACTGGAAAAGCCAGATAGAGTACCTATGGATAATAACCTACTTCTGAGTGCCTATCTATCTTATAAAGAAAAAATTCATGATATTATAAAAATATATCCTAATGATGTTTCAACAATACTTTCATCCCAAGAAAAGCATGATTTAGATATAACTTATCATGATGGTTATGTAAAAGACAGTTGGGGAGTTACCTGGTATAATCCTAATGGATATGGATACAAGGGTATACCCCAGGGGCATCCAATTGACGAATGGAGCAAACTAGGTAGTTATAGGGTTCCATTTAAAGAGATAAAGGATTCATTTAGGAATATGTCAGAAAATATAAAAAATACAAGATCTAAATTCATTAAAGGCGGATGGATTAGGCTTTTTGAAAGAATGCACTTTTTAAGGGGCTTTGAAAATCTATTATTGGACTTAGGTTATCAAGATGATAGAGTGATTAAATTGAGAGATATGGTAATGGAGTACAACTTAAGTCTACTAAAAGAGTATCTGAAGTATGATATTGATTTAGTATGCTTTTCAGATGACTGGGGAACACAAACCAGTCTTATGATATCACCCGGTTCATGGAGAAATATTTTTAAGCCCTGCTATGACGAAATGGTTAGTATAGTTCATGACCATGGCAAGCTTACTTGTCTGCATAGTGATGGAATGATTAGTAGTATAATGGACGATATTGTAGAAATAGGTTTTGATGTTGTTAATCTTCAGATTCACTTATTTGACTTTAACCAGTTAAGAGATAATTATGCTGAGAAAGTATGTTTCTGGGGTAGGTTAGATTTTCAAAAGCTCCATAGAATTAGTCCAGAAGAAGCTTCCAACGAAGTTAAGTTTTTAATTAGTAACCTTGGAAAGGCCCAAGGAGGCTACATTGGGGAAGTTGGATGTGGTGATGAAGTGTCACTTACAACCATTGAGGCAATTTTCAAGGCATATTCTAATCATGGAATAATACATCAAGATATAGAATAGGGTGTGTTTATATGTTACCAATAGGTAAATTTTTTTCTGCAAGGAATAATAAAAAGAAGAGATATAATTATGAATCTGCAAATAAGCTTGCAATGACATTAATAATTCCATCCATGTTGGTAATGGGATTTGTAATAATTTACCCGTTACTGAGAGCATTTTATCTATCATTTTTTAATTATAAACTTACTAGACCTGATCAATTTTCATTTTCCTTAACAGATAATTATGCAAGAATAATAAATGACCAGGTATTTTGGATCGCCTTTAAAAATACCATAGTTTTTACTTTTTTCACCGTAGCTATTGGCTTGCTATTAGGACTAATAATGGCTATTGCATTAGATCAGCTTTCTCAGAGACTTGAGGGACTCCGGGGGCTTGTTTTGGTCCCATGGGTGATACCTGGCATAGTAGTAGGATACTTATTTATGTATATCTTTGATGTTGAGGTAGGTATTTTAAACTATACACTTCAGCAATTAGGCATTATTCAGGATTACTTACCTTGGCTTATGAGGGATCAATTAGCTATGATAGCTATAATTGTTGCACACGTATGGAATCAGGCTCCATTTTATATGTTAATGTTTGCAGTTAGCTTAAAAGCTATTCCTGAGGATGTAAAAGAGGCGGCTTATGTTGAAGGGGCAAGTAGATGGCAGGAATTTTTTCATGTTACCTTTCCATATTTAAAAGGCACGTTTGTTATTGCAAGTTTGCTTATGGTAATAAGGAATTTCAATAATTTTCCAATCATCTTTACAATGACAGGTGGGGGACCAGTTTACTCAACTACCACTTCAGTTATTTATATTTACAGAAAGGCTTTTGAACAATTTGATTTGGGCTATGCATCAGCAATTGGTATAGTGTGGGTTGTAATTTTACTTCTTATATCTGTAATCTACGTTAGATCTTTACAAAAGGACTTTTAACAGAAGGGGGTTTTGTGATCGTGATTAAAAGACGTTTTTCGTGGGTGTGGAGTGGAATTATTGGTTTGACAATAATCTTTAGCTTAGTTTGGACTTTATTTCCTATTTTTTGGATGTTTAGCACTAGTTTAAAGAGCAATATTGATATATTTAAAGTACCTCCTAGTCTATGGCCATCTCAGATAACTTATGGAAATTATGAAAATCTTGGTGGTGGCATAACTCCTATTTGGACTTTCTTTACAAATAGTGTTATTACCTCTCTAGGAACATTAGTATTGGCCGTAGTATTAGCAACATTTGCCGGGTATGCATTATCTAGAATGAAGTTTGTTTTAAGAAAGCCTATTTTAATGGGCGTATTGGTTACACAAATGTTTCCATTAGTAGTTTTATTAATACCATTATATTTAGTATTTTTAAAAGCTAATCTACTAAACACCTATACTGGCTTGATTTTGGCATTTACCTCCTTTACGCTACCTTTTAGTATTTGGATGATAAAGGGCTTTGTAGATAGCGTACCTGTTGAAATTGAACAGGCTGCAATGGTAGATGGATGCAGCCGTATGCAGGCAATGATTAGAGTATGCTTACCTCTAATTGTTCCAGGCATAGTTGCAACATCAGTTTTTGCATTTTTAGATGCATGGAATAATCTCTTATTTCCATTAGTGTTAGTAAATGATATAGGCATGAAGACATTACCTCCGGGTATGATTATAGCCTTTGGTGGAGAATTCAAGCATGACTGGGGAGGAATGATGGCTGCTTCAACAATAGTAGCTGTTCCAGTTATTATAGTATTTGTTTTACTCCAACGTTATTTAGTTGCAGGTATGACAAGTGGCTCTGTAAAAGGTTAGGTGATAAAAGATGGTTAAATTTGGTATACATTGTGCTGTTTGGACGTACAGCTGGTCAGATGATCAAATGTACCTTATTGAAAAAGCAAAGAAGATGGGTTTTGATGTTTTTGAAATAACTATGAGAAACCTAGAGGTTATTAACTCGAAAAAGATTAAGAGAGAGCTGGAAGCTAATCAAATGCAGGCAATATGCGGATTAGGATTACCTCAAAGCGCAGATATTACTAGCTCTGATCCAGACATGCGAAAGAGTGGAGTCCAATTGTTAAAAGAGACTGTAAAAAATGTATCTGCAATTGGTGCTCAACTATTAACAGGAGTCCTCTACTGTCCATGGAATAAGTCAGTTAAGCGTGGTCCAACTTGTGATGAAATAAACTGGTCTGTAGAAGCAATTAGAGAAGTAGCACAATTTGCCCAGGATTATTCTGTGGTTCTTGGAATTGAACCAATTAATCGATATGAAACCTATTTGTTAAATACAGCACGACAAGCCTTAGATTTTATTCATTTAGTTGGGGAAGAGAATATTGGAGTTCACTTAGATACTTATCATATGAATATTGAGGAAAAAAACTTTGCAGAGACAATTAATTTAGTTGGTCATGAACTTATACATTTTCATGCTAGCGATAGTAACCGGGGTGCTCCAGGTTCTGGCAATGTGGAGTGGGACTCTGTATTTAGGTCTTTAAAGCAAATTGATTATAATGGTGCAATAGGTATCGAATCCTTTCTCAAGTCGGACGTTGATAACCCTGCAAATACCTTTATTTGGCGAGATATTGCTAATGATAGTGATAGCCTAGCTAAAGATGGTTTATCTTTTTTAAAAACTAAAGCAAAAGAGTTTGATCTAAGGTAAAAAGGAGAATAAAGTCATGAAACCTGTGTTTTTTCCACTTGGTAGGGATAAATGGGATATGGAAGTAGCGGGAGATTATTTTCAAAGATCCTGTAATATATTAAAGGTTTTGCATCCCAGTTTTATAGTGCCAACAAATATATTAACTGATGTAGATATGATTAAAAACTATCTAGGTGAGCAATCTATGATAGACTTTGCTTTAATTCAAATCACTACCTTTGTAGACGCTACAATGGCTATAGATATTGCCGAAAGCTTATCTTGCCCTATTCTTTTATGGTGTATAAAAGAACCTAGCGTAAATGGTACAAGATTGAGGCTAAACTCTTTAACAGGTTGTTATTCTTTTGGGAATGCACTAATGAACTTCGACAAAAAATTTGACTACATTTTTGGTAATCCAGAGGATTCTACGTTCCAAAAAAAAATTATTCAGTATATTAAAACAATTGATGTTAAATCTCACTTGCAAAAACTTACTATTGGAGTAATTGGCTCCTTTCCTCCAGGCTTCTATTTTAGTGAAGAGCTAGACCTACAGCTTAGATCAGCTATTGGTGTTAGATTAGAACGAATAGATATTAATAGAGTTATAAAAGAAGCAAATGAGCTAAACTACTCAGAATATAAAGAGACTCTTCTCTTTCTAAAAAGAACTATAGAAGGAATTACTGAAGAAAATAACCTTGAGGTTGAAAAATCAGCACGATTTAAGACCGCTTTGAAAAAATATATTAAAGACTATAATATTGGGGCTGTAGCGAGTCGCTGCTGGCCTACAGTTTTTGACGAGTATAACGCAGCGGTATGTGCGTCACTTTCTATGTTAACTGAGGAAGGTATAGTTTCTGCGTGTGAAGCAGATATTGGTGGCGCTTTAACAATGTATATTCAGCACTTTTTGACAAATACTGCACCTTTTCTAGCTGATCCTGTTTATTACGATAAGGATAATAACTACATAATATATTGGCATTGTGGTGTAGGTGCATGTTCCTTAGCTAGAAAAGATACAAAAATTGAAGCTGGAAAACATACAAACCGCAAAGTGGGACTGACCTTTGAATTCGGTTTAAAATCTGGTAGAGTTACGGTTTGCCGTTTAGGAAAGAGTCGAAATGGGTACAGATTATTTGTCATGACTGGAGATGCTTTAGATGAGCCTAAGAAATTTTATGGAACTTCGGTAGTGGTTAAGACAGATAATGATGTTTCTCACATTATTGAAGGCTCAATAAAACAGGGATGGGAACCTCATTTTTCGGTTGTTTACGGAGATATTAAAGAAGAATTAAAGATGTTAGCATCATTACTGAACATTGAGGTTGTAGAGTATTAAAGTATGAAAGGCGATGGTAATATGTTAAATTCTCGTCAAAGGGTTTTGACAGTCTTGAGTCATAAACTGCCTGATAGAGTTCCTTTAGATTTATGTAATTCGGCATCTTTTATAAATGATCCTGCATACTTTGCTTTAAAAAATCACCTGAATTTAAAAGAAGAGATATCACCATTTCGAAATGGATTTACAGCTAATTATTATGATGAAAAGCTGCTTGAAGCTTTGGAAATTGATTTTAGACATGTGTGGCTTAAACCGCCCAATACCAGTAATGGAAGGTTTAATCATGATGGAACAATAGTTGATGAATGGGGTATTAAGTACCAATTCTTAGGAAATGAGAAAGCTATAGTTTTAAACCCTTTAGATGGTTTAGACGAAACTGATTTAGATAAATACCCATGGCCTGACCCATACAATGCTGGTAGAGTTGATGGTATTGCTGAGCGTGCAGAATATTTGGCCAGAAACACTAACTATGCAGTATCAGCTCATGCCGCTCATTATTTTGGTTTTTTTGATAATGGATGGATATTAAGGGGTTTTGAAAGGTTTATGATGGATCTTGTAAGTAATAAAAAGTTCATCTATAAGCTCTTAGATAAACTATTAAATATATATTTGGGATTATATGACATATATCTTGATAAAGTAGGAGGCTATGTGCAGATGGTTGCCTATTCTGAAGACTTTGGTATGCAATCAGCACCATTTATTTCGCCTTCGATGTATAAAGAGATATTTTTTCCTTTGCATAAGGAATTATTCTCCTTCATAAAACAAAAAGCTCCAAATGCCAAGGTTATGCTTCATACCTGTGGTGCTGTATATCCATTT
This sequence comes from Desulfitibacter sp. BRH_c19, assembly GCA_001515945.1. Classification (NCBI taxonomy): domain Bacteria; kingdom Bacillati; phylum Bacillota; class Clostridia; order Neomoorellales; family Desulfitibacteraceae; genus Desulfitibacter; species Desulfitibacter sp. BRH_c19. The sequence goes on along the minus strand of LOER01000046.1, from coordinate 64,680 downwards.
ATTCCATATTTCATTGAAGCAGGTGTAGATGTATTGAATCCAATTCAAAACTTAGCTAAAGATATGAATCCTATAAAAATTAAAAAGGAGTATGGGTCAGAACTTGTTTTTCATGGAGGAATAGATATGCAAAGGGCACTATGTGGAACAGTGGATGATGTAAAAGTGGAAGTACAAGCTAGGATGAAGGACCTAGGCAAAGACGGTGGCTATATCATAGCACCAGCCAATGTTATTCAAGGTGAAACTCCCCCTGAAAACATTATTACATTGTATCAAACTGCTATTAAATATGGTCAGTATAATATGAAGACAAAATGGGAATAGTGCAGATTAATATAAAAAAGCTAGTAGCAATGAAATTGAATGGATTGGAGTGTTGTAGTAAATGAAGTATAAGATTGGGATTATAGGTTCAGGTAGAATGGCCAATATTTATGTTGAAAAACTATTAAATATGCAAGATGTAATTATTTCTGGCATATGCGGTCGGTCAGAAAGTGTTGAACTGCTGGCACGAAAAACTGGAGCTAAAGCTTATTATGATTATAAGCAAATGCTAAATGAAGACGATTTTGATGCTGTATATATCACAACCCCAACCAGTACCCATGCTGGCATGGCTAAGGCTGTGGCAGAAAAAAAGATTAATCTATTCTTAGAAAAACCTATTGCATTAACTGTTAAAGAGGCCTATGAGGTATTAAAGACCATAGAAGACTCGGGAATAATATGTACATCTGGACATATGTTTCGATATAAAAATACAGTAAAAAAACTGAAAGATATTTTTACAAATAAACCTATAGCTTTAATTAATGGGCATTGGTATTGGACTATTCCCCCTATTAGTCATATAGCTAACAAAGATATGGGTGGTGGTCCAGTAGTTGATCAGCTTATTCATTTAATAGATTTAGCACGATTATTTGCAGGAGAGATTAATACTGTAAAAGCTAGCTATACATGTAACTGCCGGGTTGATGAAGACTTTAATAACTGGGATGGTTATGCAATAAATTTAACATTTAAGAACGGTACTGTTGGAAATATATCTGGTACTTTAGCTTTATATGACAGTATTAAGGAACAAAGTTTACTTGAAAATTGTGCTTTAGATATTATTGCTAAGGACTTTTTAGGCCGTTTTACTCCAAGTCATATTCAGCTATATTCTAGTGGCGAAGTAAAAACTATTGAAGATAAATCAGGGGAAATAAATGAGGATTTTATCGCAGCCATTAGAAGTAATGATAGAAGCTTAATTAAATCAAATATTCGAGATGCAGTTAAAACTACAATAGCCGTACTGGCATGTAACCACTCTGCTGCAACTGGAAAAGTAGTCAGTATTGATGATTATATGAAAGATGAATGTGGGGAAATACTGTAAGAATTAAGTAAATTTGACCTTAAACATGAGACTAAAAGGTGATAGGAAGTTGCCTCTTATCAAATTTAAAAAGCGGAGTGTGTTTTTAAATGACTAAAATAAAAGTAGCGTATTTGCCCATAGGAAGGGTTAGTTTTCATATGGAAAGTGCCTCAGATGTTTTTCAAAAATCATGCAATATGTTAAAGGAAATCTTTGCAGATATACAGATGCCAAAAGACGTGCTTACGTCACCTGAAGTGCTAAGTCAATATATTGAAAGCACTCATAAGCCAGACTTAGTAATCTTTCAAAACACTACTTTTGCAGATTCAGCCTTTGCAGCAGAAGTGGTGAGAAGGCTTGATTGTCACATATTATTATGGACTGTAATGGAACCAGTAATAGATGGTGGCAGGTTGCGCCTTAACTCATTAACGGGTGCTTTTTCTGCAGGAAATCTTTTTTTGGGCCAGGGCAGAAAGTTTGATTATATTCTTGGTGCACCAGGTGAGGAAAAGGTGGCAAAAAAGATTAAGGTAGTAGTAAGTGCTATTAAATTAAAGAATAGCTTACGTGAGATAACAGTTGGAGTGGTTGGAACAGCTCCAGGGGGCTTTTATTTCGCTAATGCTCTTGACACAGATATATTAAGAGTAATAGGTGCTAGATTAGAGAACATAGAAGCTAGAGAAATAATAAACAAAGCTAAGGCTCTAAAAGAAGAAGAATTTCAAGGTCACATTGATGAATTAAAAAATACATTAAAAAATATTGAAGTGATACCCAATGAAAATATAGAAAGATATGCAAGGCTATCGGTGGCCTATACTCGGTTTGTTGAAGATAACGGAATAAATGTCTTGGCTTCAAGGTGTTGGCCAGATTTCTTTGTTGAATACGAGGCACCAGTTTGTGGTGTTTTGTCAAGTTTAACAGATAAAGGTGTTGTATCTTCCTGTGAAGGTGATGTATATGGTGCAGTTTCCATGTATATATTAAAGGAGCTTACATCCATTTCTTCCTATTTTGGGGATCCAGTATCCATAGATGAAACAAAGAATACCATAACCTTTTGGCACTGTGGTGCAGGGGCATGTTCTTTAGCTAGAACAGATACTGGGGCTAGAGCTGGAGTACATCCAAATAGAAAGATAGGTCCTACAATGGAATTTGGATTACGACCTGGAAGAGTAACTGTGATGCGCTTAGGTCGTAGTGAAGATGGAACCTTCCGTATTTTTCTTATGGGTGGAGAAGCACTTGATGAACCAAAGCAATTCCTAGGAACTTCAGTAGTTATTAAGACTGATAATAATGCTTCACAGATTATTAATAGTGCAGTTCAAGCAGGATGGGAACCTCATTTTGCTATTGGTTATGGTGACGTCAGAGAAGAGATTATAGTATTAGGAAAGCTTTTAAATATTGATGTTATAGAATACTAAGAGGTGTTAAGATGAGTATACAACCACAATTAGTTCAGGATGAGTTAAGGATAAAAGAAGAGCGAATTAGAAAGCTTTGCTTAGAATTAAAGTTAGATGGATTATGCTTTTTTAAATTCATGAATTTTTCCTGGTTCACAGCTGGAGGTTCAAATAGAGTTGTTACTGGCTCAGAAAGAGGCTGCTCTTTTATCCTATACCTTAGAGGAAAAATATATGTATTTGCTCCTTGTAATGAAATTGAAAGGATAACTAATGAGCAGATACCATTTAATGAGTATGAAGCAGTAATCTATGATTGGTACAACAACCCAATTGAAGTACTTAAAGATAAAATAAAGGATTTAAGGGTTGGAAGTGATGTTCCTGTTCCAGGGTTTGAAATGGTAAGTTATGATATAGATAGGATGCGTTTTTCTTTGACAGAAACAGAGGTACACAAGACAAAAGAAGTGGCCTTCATCTGCTCAGAAAAGCTAGCTAGTATATGCGTAGATACTAAAAGTGGTACAACTGAGCAGGAGATAGCTGCTCGTATTAGTTTTGAATTACTCCAAAAAGGGGTTAAACCAGCAGTTTTATTAGTGGGAACAGACGAAAGATTATTTACATGCAGGCACCCAGTTCCTACAGAAAAAAAACTCGAGAAATATGGGTTAATTAGTTTAGTGGGGGAAAAATGGGGTTTACACATAACCTTGACCAGGGCTTTTTATCTTGGTGAGCTTCCGGAAGATATAAAGAGTAGGCAGTTAAAAGTATGCCAAATAGATGCAGCAATGATTGCAAATACAATTCTTGGTGAGGCTAGTGATCTGGCATTTCAAGCCTGTCAAAGGGAGTTTGCTAGTATAGGTTACCCTGACGAATGGAAGGGTCATCATCAGGGAGGGGCCATTGGCTATGCACCTAGAGAATTCAGGGCTGGCGAAAGAGTCGAAAAGGTCCAGGTTAACCAAATGTTTGGATGGAATCCAACATTTAAAGGAACAAAGAGTGAGGGCACTATACTAGTAGATGAAAAGGGAGTTCAACAAGTTTTGGATTATGTACCCAAATGGTGGCCAACTACTAAAATTGATATTGCAGGGAAAAAAATAGTTAGGCCTCTTATACTAGAATTTTGACTTTAGTGTTTTTGTTTTGTTTTTTATTAAAATGCACTAAGATACCATGCTCTTTTATAAACATGACAGTTTAATAAACACCAAAGAAGGGATGGCTTTGTCTGGACTTTTAAGTACTTTTCTATCAGCATTTAGTAATGGAATTTATTTAACTCTAAATAGATCTGTATTACTAAGCACTACACCAATAGTGTTTGGATTTGTGGTTTTGAGTACTGTGGGAATACTTCTTGGTGGATATAATATTTACAGATACGGTCTTGATGAGTTTGCAACTGCAATTAAAGCCAATTTGGGCTTTTTGATAATCATGGGGATAAATGCTTCAATTTTGAATTTCCTTTTATTTTGGGGACTTCAGTTGAGTTCAGCTGTTAATTCTGCCATAATAACCAGGCTAGACGTTTTGTTTGCCGCTTTATTGGGCGGTATATTTTTTGGGGAAAAGTTGAAAGGTTTAGATTGGGTAGCTGTAGTCGTACTTATGCTGGGATCATTAAGAATATTACAAATCGATTTGAGTCAGTTATCGGTCAATCAAGGGGATATATTTTTTATTTTGCATACTTTTTTAGTAGTAGTTAATGCACAAATAATACGATATAAGCTTTGTTATGTACCAGCAACAATTAAGGCATGCTTTAATGCCTGCTTATGTGGTATTATCTATTTAACAGCTATCCTTTTTACAGGGCAAACCAATCAACTAGTAGGTCTTGCGGAATTTAAAATTCCTATAATTATATGTATATTACTCCAATTATTTCAATACCCAACCTATTATTATGGATTGCAAATGCTAGAAACTTGGACAGTAAGATCAGTTTTCTTGGTAATGCTTCTCACAAGCTCAATTAGCAGTTTTTTAATTATGGGAGAAAGAATTTCTTCAATTCAAATACAAGGAATGCTATTGGTAAGTACCGGGGTTTTGCTTTTATCATATCATCAAAAAATAAAGGGAGAGAAAGATGCACGGGAATTAGAATATAGATAATTATCACATTCGTTATATGATGAACTGATAAGAAGTAGATTAATTTGTCTGTGCTTGTAAGAAATGGTATTAATGAGTTCAATAATCAGATGGTTTCTGTATTTTAGAGGAGCCATTTTTTATTTAGTAAAAACCTTACCCTATCAATGTTTCAGTTAATTACTATATATTCTTTTATAAGTACTGTATTTAATATTTTATCTGATGACTATCACCACTGGCCTTGCATGGGTTCAGCTATGCCCATAAAACAAAACTTAGTTTACGCCAAAGCTATTATTTAGGGTGGAAGCCTTAGTCGAGTTAATACCATCTACCTATGAAAATTATGTTCAATTACTATTTAATCTAACGATTAAATGAAGTTTCGGTCTATAACTTTCATGCTAGTTCTGATTAATTAGCAAAGTGAATTTAGCAGTAACTGTACATCTGCAAAAAAAGCAGATGCTCATTAAGTTAACTCCACTTGAAGTCAAGAATCCTGTTTATCAAAAGAGGAAACAGCTAACTTAATCCAAAGTCTGATCCTAGGCAGCACAGGAGTTTGGTGTTTTAGTATAATTATAAATTAAAGGGAGAAAAGGATGTAAGTTAGCTGAAACAAGTTTATTATTCAGGGTGAGATAAACCATAGTTAGCGGGCAAATTATCTTTTGGCATTAGATCAGAGGACTACGAGTTCCATGGTAATTCTATTGAATTTACTAGAAAGGCACTATGTTTTGAATTAAGAAAGAATTTAAATGAATGATTCAATTAATTCAAATACAAGGAATGATATTAGTTAGTACAGAGATATGGCATTTAATCAGAACTAAAAGGAAAGAAAGATACAAGTCAGGCTGCAAAACATAGTATCTTAGATATTGCATAACAATATTTATTGACATTTAACCTATTGCAAAATATAATTATATTGTAAATATGTAATAATACAATATATGATTAGAGGTGGATGCTAGTGACACATCATAAGGTTTTAGCAGTAGATTACCAGAAATGTATAGGTTGTCGTATATGTGAGCAGTGGTGTAGCTTGAGTCATCACGGGGTCATTAGCCCAGCTAAGACAAGGGTTAATATTAATAAAAATGAAGAAACCGGAGTTAATATACCCATAATATGTACACAATGCAGTCCTGCCCCATGTATTTCTGTTTGTCCAGAAAATGCTTTATCAAAGGATGAGAAAACAGGTGCTATTAGAGTTGATACGAATCGTTGTGTAGCTTGTAGGAAATGTATTATAGCTTGCCCTAATGGTGTCATATCATTAGACACTACAGGGGATTCAGTACTGATCTGTGATTTATGTAAAGGCAAACCACAATGTGTTGATCAGTGTCCTACAAACGCATTAATGTATATTTTACCTGAAATAGTTGGAAGAGAAAGAAGAAGCAGAATTGCACGTGCTACAGAAAAGGGGGAAGGAAGTAATGACCAAAATTCCTGTTAGTGTAACTGGAAAACTATTGAGAGTTAATCTTACTTCAAAAAATATTAAGGAAGAAAATATCCCCTTTCATTTATATAAGGATTATTTAGGTGGAAGAGGTGCTGGTGCTTACTATTTAGCCAAGGAACTGGACAGGGGAATAGACCCCCTAGGTGAGGATAATAAACTTATCTTTTTTACTGGCCCTGTTATTGGAACTATTGCTCCAGGAAGCAATAAGGTATCAGTTACTTTCAAGTCACCTTTAACAAATACCTATTCCATGTCTTTATGTGGAGGCTTTTGGGGACCTGAATTAAAGTTTGCTGGTTATGATGGACTTATAGTTGAAGGCAAATCTGCAGAACCTGTATACTTATGGATTGATAATGGAGAAGTTTCCATCAGAACTGCAGATCATCTATGGGGCAAATTAATACCTAAGACAAGTGATGAAATTAGAAAAGAATTAGGTAATGATGATACAGTTCGTGTTGCATGTATAGGGCCTGCAGGTGAGAAACTTAATAAAATGGCCTGTATCACAGCAGACAGGCACCGTGAGTTCGGACGAGGTGGAGCTGGAGCTGTGATGGGGTCAAAAAACCTAAAGGCAATTGCAATTAGAGGTACTGGTGAAATAGAGATTTCCCAAAAAGGAAAAATGGCATCCTTAGTTAAAAATCTTTACCAGGAGTTTAAAATCCATCCAAAAGCAAAGGCAAGAACCAGATATGGTACTGTAGAAATGCTTGACGGAATTAATAAATTGGGTTTTTGGTCGACCCGTAATTTTTCCCAAGGATACTTTGAAGGTGGAGATAAATTAGTTGGGCATAAAATGCGAGATGAAATAGTAGTTGGTGATGCATCCTGTTATTCATGTCCAATTGGTTGCGGAAAAAATACCAAAGTCTTTTATAAAGGATCTAAAGTGCATATCGAAGGTCCTGAGTTTGAAACAGTTGGACTTCTGGGAGCAAATTGTGGAGTGAATGATTGGGAAAGTATTCTTAAGGCAACAGAAATATGTGATTATTATGGTATGGATACTATGGCTATAGGAGCAACTGTATCCTTTGCTATGGAGTGCTTTGAAAATGGAATCATTAACCTATCAGATACAGATAATCTGGAATTAAGATTTGGGAACGGTGATGAACTTGTTTCACTAGTAGATAAAATAGCCAAGAGAGATGGGCTTGGAGATTTACTTGCCGAAGGTGTAAAAACTGCATCAGAAAAACTAGGTGCCCAGAAATATGCCATGCATAGCAAAGGATTGCCCTTGGCAACTTATGATCCAAGGGGATGTAAAGGTATGGCTTTAACCTACGCAACATCTTCAAAAGGAGCCCATCATATGATATCACCAACTATGGGAGCTGAAATCCCAGGAGATAGATTTGCAGAAGAAGATAAAGCAGGTCTTGTGAAAGACACACAAATAGAAATGGCTTTGGTTGATTCTCTAGGTCTTTGTTCCACAATGAGATTTGTTCTAGATGTGGGTAGACAACAACAACTTTTAGAACATGCATCAGGAATGGAATTATCTAAGGAAGAAATTCTTAAGATTGGTGAGAGAATATTGAATCTTGAAAGACTGTTTAATATTCAAGAGGGTTTTGATCGCAAAGATGATACCCTGCCAAATAGATTCTTAAAGGAAAGCTTTAAAGAGGGTCTAAGCGCAGGACACACAATAGACTTAAAAAAGATGCTTGATGAATACTATCAAGTAATGGGATGGGATAGCAACGGTATCCCAAGTGAAAGTAAGTTAATTGAATTAGATATTTCCGAGATTACTAATTTGAAAGAGTAACCTCCTCCCTATGTCATAACTGTTTACACATAGAGTAAACGGTTATGACAATTTAAAAATATAGAGCAGTTTTAAGCATAAAGGAGTGACTTATATGACTATTAAAGGTAACCTTATTGTGGGCCAGTCAGGGGGACCTACTACAGTTATTAATGGAAGCCTTGCTGGGGTTATTGCGGAAGCAAAAAACCACGAAAAAATCCAAAAAATTTATGGAATGCAGCATGGTATTGAAGGTTTATTAAAAAAAAATTTCCTTGATTTAACTGATTGTTCATTGAATATCATAAACGGCCTTCGTGTCACACCAGCATCAGCATTAGGAGGATGTCGTTACAAAGTCAAGGATGATGACTACTCGCAAATACTAGAAATTTTAAAAGAGAAGAATATTAGATACTTTTTTTATATTGGTGGTAATGATTCAATGGATACCTGCAATAAGATAAGCATTCTTGCTGAAAAAGAAGGTTATGAAATGCAGGTATTAGGAATACCAAAAACTATTGATAATGATTTGCCAATTACGGATCACTGCCCAGGCTTTGGTAGTGCTGCGCGTTTCACAGCTATTAGTACTGCTAGTGCAGGCAAAGATTTGGAGGCAATGAAAAGCTTTGATGATGTTGCAATTAATGAGATTATGGGTCGTCATGCAGGTTGGTTGGCAGCAGCTTCAGTATTAGCTAAGAATGACTTTAAAGACGCACCCCATTTAGTCTACCTTCCTGAAAGAGCTTTCTCTGTTGAAAAGTTCTTAGAAGATGTAAAATCAATTCACAAGGAACTTGGATATGTTTTTGTATCCATAGGGGAAGGAATCAAAAATTCTTCTGGTGAATTTATCGGTGAAAATCAAGCTGAAACTGTAGTTGATGCCTTTGGACATAAAGCAATTGCTTTGGGAAATGGTCCTGCATCATATCTTTCAAAAACCATAAAAGAAAATCTTGGTTTACAAGCTCGCTATAGTCGTTGTGGTACTATCCAGAGATCATTTTCTGAATGTGTTTCTAATATAGACTATGAAGAAGCATATTTAGTAGGAGTCACAGCAGTAAAACATGCTGCTGAAGGTAAAACAGGCTTGATGATTACTTTAGAAAGAACTAGTAATGATCCTTACAAGTGTTGTGCTGGAGCAGTTTCTTTAAGCAAAGTTGCTAATGTGGAGCACTTTGTGCCTAAAGAATATATTAACCAACAAGGGAATTTTGTAACTCAAGAATTTTTTACGTATTGTTTACCCTTGGCAGGGAAAAATATACCAAAGTATGTAAGATTAGTTTAATATACTTTGACATAAGTATTATTTATAGATAAAATAGATAAGAAATAGACGATAAATTGTCGAGGAGATAAAAGAATGATTGATAAGACACAGCCCCTTCCATTACACTATCAAATTACAATGGATTTAAGAAACAAAATAAGAGAAGGTTACTGGATTGTGGGTGACCTATTTCCCACGGATAAGGAATTAATGGAACAGTATGGAGTTAGTAGCACCACAATTAGACGAGCTGTTTCAGAGTTGGTTAATGAAGGCTGGATTAGAAGGCAGCCTGGTAAAGGAACCTTTATTACTAAGGAGTTTGTCGAAACAGTAGATGATGGATTAAGAGGTTTTTTTGAGGAAGTTAAGGCAAAAGGCAAGAATCCTAGCGCTGATATTCTTAGTATGACATCTATTTATGTTGATGAGAAAATCTGCGATGATGTTCCGGAACTCCAGATTTTTAGAGATACCAAAGTGTTTGTAATTGAAAAAGTCCATAGAATTGATGGTAATCCAGTAACTTATTTAAAAAGTTATTGGCCTGATAATATCGGTAAAAAAATTCCAGAATTTGATCTTTCATCAAGGGGGATGTATGAGATACTAGAAGTTGAATTAGGAATTTCACTTGAAAAGGCAGAACAAATGATAAGTGCAAAAATTGCTAATGACCACGAATCTGAAGCCCTTGAAGTCCCAAAGAAGTCACCAGTTCTGTTAATGGAGAGAGTTGCTTATGCACAAGGAAAACCAATTGAGCTTTCTCTTAATGTATATCGTGCTGATAGTTACAGGTACCGTTTAGTATTAAATAGAAATCAACCTAAAAATGGCGGCATTGTTTTAAATACACAAAGCTAAAAAAAATTTTAACTTATAAAAGAACCTTCAAGTCTGTAAACATAATATGTACCTTATATAGGGTACATATTAAAACTTGAAGGTTCTTTGCCTTACATAAATGAAATAAATACTAAATAAGTTATTTTAAAAGCTTTGAGCAACAGTAAACCAATTGGTCACTAGTATATTTGATATTATTAATAGCTTCACCAATTTCAGCCATTGATATTTTTTCCTCTTTCGAGGAAGAAGCTATATTCTCAATATTTTCCTTATTATGTCTTATTCCATTAGAAAGTTCTTCTAAAGAAGGAACAATATCTTGAACAACGTTCTGAATGTTTTCTATATGATCCTTTATTTTATCAACAGAAGAGTGGCTTCCGTTTGCTAACTTTCTGACTTCTTGTGCAACTACTCCAAAACCTCTACCCTGCTCCCCTGCACGAGCTGCTTCAATAGCTGCATTTAAAGCAAGTAAGTTTGTTTGATCTGAAATCTTCTTTATCGTTTCTACAACGTCTCCAATGTTATTAGTGGCTTGAGATAATATTTTTGAAATATCTACAATGGAGGCAACTTTAGTAAATTCTGTATTCATTTTCTCGCTTACAGAACTTACAGTACAAGATGTTGTTTCGATAGATGCATTCATTTCTTGGGTAACGGCTACTATTTGTTCAATTTCAGTATTAAGGTGTTGTGATATTTGGGAAACCTCACTAGAAAGAGATTGATAGTTTATATGGTACACGGCTTTCATAATCGTTTTCGTGCTTTCAAATGTAGCAACCCTCTTTGCAGGTATTATAGTTGTAGTCTTTTGTATATAAGAAGTGAATTTGTTAAGTAAATATCCACCAGAACCAACAATAGTATCTGGTCCTAATATATATTTTGCTTTAGAAATATGTTCAATAATTTGATCATTTGGAAGTTCATTGTATGCTATTACCTTGTACTTTATATGGGCTAAATTATTTTTCTTACAATATATAACAATCTTTTCCCCCTGAGCAGTATTATTATTGAAAACAATAACATCTTCACCAGCAGGGATTTTTGCAACTTGAACATAGAAATAGGCATCAGGAACCAATTCCAAACTAACTATCTTTTTTCTGGGTAGTTTTTGGGCAGCTTCTTCGACTCTTGTAGGTAAAGCAACAAATAGATCTGCAACAGATTCATTAGGTACAGATCTTAAAGCCATGGCCTTGGATTCTACCTCATTAGGAAAAATCTCTTTTACCACAGTTAATAGCTCTTGGGCAACAGTTTCAGTACTTCCAACAGTAATTAACCTAATCTTGTTTTCCATTGTTTCTCTCCTTATAGTCTCTTAGTATATTTTCTGAACATAAGAGTTTCATATTTTATAACTCTATATTATCAGGTAACATAAATTCTTTCTAGTTATAACTGGTATTTTAAGAAATTATAGAGCATTATGGAAAATAGTTTATAAATAAAGGTAATATTTTGTAGAAAGTTGGAATATAAAGAGGAAAAAACAAAAAACTATAGAATATTCAGATAAATAAACAGAAATATATATTATATTTAACTGTATAGATTTGGAGGGATGTTTGTGTCAAGGAGTCATATTGTAATTGGTATTATACTGGCTCAATTACCTACTGGTGTGATAATATTGTTTATACGCCCCCAAAGCTGGGAAATGGCCCTTTTGGGAGTTTTAGTTGCAGTTATTTTATCAGGAATCATTTTCTGGTTACATTTTATCAAACCAACTTTACAAGTATTAGAACTCCAAAACAAGATAATATCCGGGGATTTAACAATTGAAAAGCCTAATTTAAGTAAAGGTATTGCATCTTTGATGTCAGATTTATTTTTTAGATTGCTTTCAGAACTAAAAAGTTTGCTTGCTGGAACATCTGGTACTGGGCAAACAATGATTTTTTCTGCAAGACAGCTTGCTAAAAGCGCAGAAACTGTCAAACAGTCAGTAGAACAAGTGGCACTTGCTATTGGAGAGATAGCTGAAGGAAATAATATGGTTGTAAAAAATGTTGAAGATACTTATACGCAGCTTAAAACAATCGAAACACAGATGAGAAGTGTAGCTGAAGTTGGTCAAGACCTGAAGAATCACGCATTAGATAGCCAGTCTGCTGTGAAAGAAGGTAGAGACGCTTTAACTGAATATGATTCAAGTCTAAAAGAAAATGTAATAGCCAATCAAGATGCTAAGGAATCTGTTCAACAGTTAGCGGATTATTCTAAACAAATAGTTTCCATAGTTAACACTATAACAAATGTTGCCGAACAGACAACCCTTCTTGCTTTAAATGCATCAATTGAGGCTGCCAGAGCTGGTGAGGCCGGCAGAGGATTTTCCGTGGTTGCAAATGAAGTTGGAAAGTTAGCAGAAAACTCTAATAAGGCTGCTGATGAAATACGCAAATTACTAAAAGAAATAAATCACCTAGTAGCTAACGTACAGGAAAAGACAGATGCAAGTGAAAATTCAATTGAAGTTCAAAAGAATTGTGCAGAAGAAGTTAATATAATATTTGGAAACATATTCAAACATACAGAGGAAACTTTTAATAGTGTAAATGATATTATTTTAGGAAACAAATCGTTGAATGATGCTTTAACTAGAATAGGAAATGCTATGGATCAGGTTCTTAATACTACACAACAGACTGCAGCAACATCTCAAGAGGTTAATGCCAATGCAATACAACAAACAGACAACGCAGCAGAAATTGCAGAAGCTTCATCAAATCTTGCTAGACTAGTGGAAAGTTTAAAAAGCCATACAGATAAATTTAAAATACCTAAAGTAGGATACTTAAATTGGACTAGTGAAATTGCTAGTGCATATGTTTTTAAACATTGGCTTCAAAAAACAAAGGGTTTTGATGTTATATTAGTGGAAGTAGAAGGCAATGCAATAAGTGAGATGTATTCTGCCTTAGCTACTGGTGAATTTGATTCAACAGTATCATGCTGGACACCCGATATGCATGATGTCTATGTGAACGTTAATAAAGAAAAGCTTAGTATACTTGGAGCCAATTTAGAGGGTGCAAAAACAGGATTAGTGGTTCCTGATTATGTAACAATAGACAGTATATCTGAATTAAATCTACATAAAGAGAAGTTTGATAACAATATGTATGCTATAGAGAAAGAAGCGGGAGTTAGTAAACAAGCGGTTGATTCTATAACGAAATATTCTTTAGATTTTAATATTCAATTTGGAGATAACAATTCTGTTTGTAGTGCAATTGATCAGGCAATTAAGGAGAAAAGATGGATAGTGGTAACTGGCTGGATACCCGAAGTAATGTTTGGAAGATGGCCCCTTAAATTCCTTGAAGATCCAAAGGGTTCTTTCGGTGGAGATAAGAAAATTCTCAATATTGCTCGCCTAGGATTAGATAAAGATTATCCAGTATTGTACGAAGCAATGCAACGCTTCCAATGGTCATTAGAAGATGTTACTAAGGTTATGAAATTTATGAATGATGGCTATAGTCCAGATGATGCTGCTCGATTATTTCTCGAACAAAATCCCAATTTCATTAAAAAATAGAATATAATTTATGTACACATATAGATTTTAATGAAATGGAAGTGTAAATAAATGGATAATAATCAATCTTCACTAGATTTATTAGAATTGCTATTTAACAATATCAATAAGCTGAAGAAGGTAGCTGATGAAACTAGTGAAAATAGTGATTTAGTAGTAAAATCTTTAAAGGGTTTAGAAGAATATTATCAGGATATGGTAGATAAAATACATGGTTTAAACCAAGAAAAGGCTGCCCTTTTATGTCAATTGGACATCATGAAACAAGAAATAGAAGGGTATCAAGAAGAAAAAGATGAAATTGAGAAGGCATTAGCATCAGGACATGAAAAAGTAATCGAAATGCAGCGTAGTAAACATGAGCTTATATGTGAAGTTAGAAAAGCACAAAGGGAGCTTGATAAAATATACCAGGATATAGACGTAGCTCGCAGGATGTAGGAACTTTATTTAAAATAGGATAGGAGCTGCATACAATGTATACAGAGCTAGTAAATGAACATTTTCAAAATCCCCGGAATCAAGGTTTTATTGATGACCCTGATGCAGTAGGAGAGGTCAGTAATGAAAACCTAGGAGATTCAATAACACTATACCTAAAGATAGATAAGGATATTATTACTGATATTAAATATGAGATATTTGGATGTCCTGCAGCTATTGCTACTGCATCAATGCTAACGGAACTAGTTAAAGGAAAGAACTTGAAAGAAGCTTTAACGGTTACGAAAGAAATGGTTGCAGAAGCATTAGGAGGATTACCCGAAAGAAAAATGGAGTGTTCCACAGTAAGTGTTCAGGCGTTAAAAGAAGCAATTGAAGAATTCACACAGAATAAAAAATAGAGTGGCTTATTTGATTGATAGTATGTAATGAAAGTGCATGGCCTAAACCATGCACTTTGAACTGTCTATTTCCTTAATGTTAAGATTCTTTGAAGTGTTTTTACTTTGACCTGATTAATCTTAGAAAAATCCATAGCAGGTACATAAAATGCTTCAAGCTCATCATGCACTCTCTTTGCCTTTGCAACATAGTTGATTGTTCTATTAATTGAGTTCCAAAAGCGCTCTCTACATTCACTAATTTCTCGCTCATAAACTGAAACCTTGTTGGCCATTAATCCAATATTTAGATCAACTTCTGCAATTCTAGTTTCAAAGCCGTCAAGAGTATAATCATTAGGAAAAGGGTTAATTACTGCAACTTGAAGAGTGGGAATGTAAACTCCTGAAAATTTCAGAGGGTCAAAAGATGACCTGAATACTTCTGTATATAAACCGTAGCTTTTAGCTCTATTAAGTACTCTTTCTACCACAGTTGATTTACCCGTTCCAGGTTTACCTCTAAGGATAAATATATTCTGGCAGTTCTGCAATATAGAAGGCCATTCATTTACTAGTCCCATAGGAGTTGTGGCACTAGCAAACAGTTCTCTAGACCTTGGGAAGGATTGATATTGAGGTTCTAGATTATCAAAAATATTTCCGATGATTTTTTGAGTAATTTGATTTGCCTTTGTAAAATCTACACATTCAGTAATATAGCTAATCCACTCTTCATGGATAACTTTGGCTTCTTTAAGAGAAGCATACGCTGTTTTAAAACTCCGGCTGACTCTCTGAGAAGTTTCAAGAATATCTGCCTTATTCTCTATTAACATGTTTTCATTCCAATGATCCCCAAGATGTATAATCTCATCAACAGCGCCAGGAGTTTTAGGGTCTACCACGTGGGGAGCAGTACCATCTAGCAAGCATACACCTAAGGTAGGAATGACTATTCCATCAAGAGAACCATTATCACTTGAACACCAATGTTGCTCTATATCATATCCATTTTCTACCATTGTATTGCCTATACTTTTCATAAAGGTTGACTTGCCTACTCCAGGACCTCCTTTAATAACAAATATTCTTGATGCATCATTTTGTTGTATAATGTTGTCATATAGAGAGTAAAAGCCTAAGCAGGTATTTCCGCCAGGGAAAAAATTTCTTGTAGTTCCATTACTCATATTTGTTCCTCCTGTCCTAAAATTTTAAATTATTGACACCTTACAATTTGTAATATAATACTGTTAGATAGTCAAAAACGTTACACTTTCAGTAATACTTTTTAATGGATCATTTCGCCATATGTCGCAGGAGGTTACTAAATGGGAAAATACTCATTAGGTTTCTTTTACTAGATGTGTTATCGGCGTTGGATTCATTTTTGTAATAATGCCAATAATACTATATTGGTTTATTCATAGTGATTATGAAAGATACAAAAGGGGGTGGTGAAATTGGTATTAGAAGTATTATTTAAACTAGTTTTACCGGTATTATTAGTTACCTTGTTCGGTTTTGTATTAATAAAAAAATATTTAAAATAAACGCTAGGTTTTGTTATATCAATAAATTAATGGTACAGATAAACCAATATAAACTGAATACAACATTGAAGGGTAGGAATTTCCTGCTCTTTTTAGTAGTTAAAAAGAAGGAAAGTAAGTTATTATAGAGAATTTGAAAAAAAAGCATAAATGTGAGGTATTATAGGAGAATTATTTAAATCCCAGATATATTAAAAAGAATCAGCATAAAACAGAATAATGTGGGGGGTAGATTTATGAGTATTGGAACAATATTAGTTATTGATGATGAAAAAAGAATAAGAGATCTAGTTAAAATGTATCTTTTAAAAGAGGATTTCCGAGTGGATGAAGCTGAAAATGGTATTATAGCATTAGAAAAGATTCAGGAATCCGAATATGCCTTAATTATTTTAGACTTGATGCTACCAGGAATAGATGGATTTACATTATTTAAAGAGATTAGAAAAATAGGTGATGTACCGGTAATTATGCTAACTGCTAGAGGTGAGGAATTTGATAGAGTTTTAGGGTTTGAAATGGGAGCTGATGACTATGTTGTCAAACCATTCAGCCCTAGAGAGCTTGTTGGTCGTGTAAAGGCTTTGCTTAGAAGATCTAACAATAATCAATTTGATACTTCTACTGAACTTAATTTTGATGGCTTATCAATAAACAAGAACACTAGAAAGGTTCTCGTTGAAGGGCACGAAGCTGTATTGACTCCTAAAGAGTATGAACTACTCCTATACTTGACTAGCTCACCAGGACAGGTTTTTAATAGGGAACAAATAATGCAAGCTGTTTGGAATTATGATTTTTTCGGTGATTTCAGAACTGTTGATACTCATATTAAGAACTTAAGAGAGAAGATTGGGAATAAGGCTGGTCAGAAATATATACACACAGTATGGGGAGTGGGATATAAATTTGAGGTACATCCATGAGGTTTGGTATAAACCTTAAAATACGCATTTTATTAGTTTTTCTAGTTGTAATTATCCTCCTTTTTGTATGTATATTTCTTAATTCTTCTATTCAAAAATATTACTCTAATCAGCAAGCAGAAAGCCTACTGGAAAACGGGGTAACCCTAGCAACAAAGCTTGGAGTTAGTGAGAACTTAAATGATTATGGAAATGAAATAGTCTTTTTAAGCGATTATATTAGTACAGATATTATAGTAATTGATCGTGACAGGAAAATTATTGCTACCACAGAAAACATTCATCTTAATGTTGGAATGTATATGGAGTCGGAAGAAGTAAATGAAGTTTTTCAAGGAAATGCCTATATAGATCAAGGGGAACATTTTGGTTTTGAGAATCCAAGAATTTCAGTTGCCGTTCCAATTTATCAAGGAGATACAATAAGGGGTGCACTTCTATTAAGTAAATCCGAGGAGTCTTTTACAACAATACTAAAGGATTTTCGTCAAATTATACTAATTGTTGGTTTTGTGGCAATAGTATTAACTTTAATCATTGCACCTATTGTGTCTAATAGGTTTATTAAGCCTCTTTCTCAAATCAGAGAGGTAGCACAAAACATGCTGTTAGGGGACTTTTCAGGAAGAGTCTCTGCTAGAACAAATGATGAACTTGGTGATCTTGCAAAATGTTTTAATTCACTTTCAGAGGAGTTAGAAAAGTCAGTAGGAGCATTATCTCAAGAAAAAGATAAGTTGGTAAGTGTTATAGAAAGTATAAATGAAGGAGTACTTACCTTCGATAAGGATCGGAACCTTACGTTGGTCAATCCACAAACCAAAATTGTTTTAGGTAATGATATTGATAGAGAAGGAATTACTAATAGCAAAGAGGGCAAACTTATTGCTGCCCTTGTATATAAATCTATTAAGAGAAGAATGTTAGTAGAAAGAGAAATAGAAATAAATAGCAGAATAGTATCATTAAAGGCTAATCCGTTAAAAGATAGCAAGATAGGTGAAATAATAGGTGCAGTTATTGTAATCCAAGATGTGACTGTTCAAAAAAGAATTAATCAAATTAGAAAAGAATTTTTGGCAAGTGTTTCCCATGAAATAAGGACTCCACTAAGTATCATGCAAGGTTATACAGAAGCACTTATAGATGGCATGGCCACTAACCCTGAAGACCAAAATACCTATTTGTTAATTATAAAGGATGAAATTTTAAGGTTAAAGGTTTTGGTAAATGATTTATTAGATATAAACAAAATGGAAACAGGCAATTTTGCTCTAAAAAAAGATTACTATGACATAAGAAGATTAATAGAAAGAGTAAATACAAAATATTCTTCTTTTATAGCAGAAACTGCAATATCCTTAGAACTAACTTTACAGCCAGATTTACCATTAGTTTATGGTGATGAAAGAAGAATAGAACAGGCACTAATTAATCTACTTGAAAATGCCATAAAACACACTCCAAGTGACGGCAGAATTATTATATCTTCGTATTGTGAAGATCAAAAAATTATTGTCCAAGTTACTGACAACGGTGAAGGAATACCTCAAGATGAGATACACTTCATTTGGGACAGATTCTTTAAAGTTGATAAAGCAAGAACAAGAGAGAAAGCAGGCTCTGGGCTGGGACTTGCAATTGTTAAAAACATTATAGAAGCCCACGGGGGAGTTGTGGGTGTAAGAAGTGTTGAAGGAGAAGGCAGTATGTTTAAAATAGAGTTTCCTATAGTTTAAATAAAAGTAAGGTTTTATATATGGTGGGTATTTAGGAGAAATATAGACAAAAGAGGTATATATATGAATCTTAAGGCAAGAACATTAGATCTTGTTGAACAGAGAGATTTTCATGAACTAGCTATATTGGTCAATAATAATAAACGAGCTGTAAAATATATCTATTCAGTTTTGTATGAACCTAATGCTAGTAACAAATGGAATGGTATTGATGCTTTTGGGTATTTAGCCAAGGAGCTTGGAGAGTCTGATACGGAGTTTTTCAGAGAAATTCTAAGAAGATTTATCTGGATGATGAACGAAGAAGGAGGCAATAGCAATTGGAGCGCTCCTGAAGCTATTGGAGAGATTGTATATAATCAACCAGGGCTATTCGGATATCTAGCACCAGTAATGATTACTGCAGCTATAGACGAAAAGATTTTCCAGAAAGGGATGCTGTGGGCAATTGCTAGGTTCGGAGAAGTAATACCTAATGAGGTTATAAAATTTGAAAATGAAATTATAGAGTTTTTGCATTGTGATAATCCTGAGATAAAAGGATTAGCAGCAAGGGCATTAGGTAATAGCGGTATAAAAAAGGCAGGACCGATATTGCAGACAATGGTAAAAAATGATAAATTAATTGAAATATATATAGATGGAAAAAAGCATGTCTTAACAATAGGACAGATTGCTATAGAAGCTTTAGTGAAATTAGAGAAAACTAAAGTGTGAGATGTGATAGTATAATATTATTAATAAGTTTCTTATAAGATCAATCCAAGGAAGATGTGGTTTAATGAATGAGTTGAGGTGCATAATTGGCGGCGATGAAATAAATTTTCCATATTCTATTGAGGAATATATTACTTTAGAAGGTCATTTAGTCGTTGCTAAACCTAAAAATGCTCGGTCTTTATTACAGTCAGTAATTAACATAAGACCTGATATTATAATTATTAACGCTACAATACAAACAAATAACATTATAGAATTGTGTAAAAATATCTCAGAGCAAAATGTTGCACCTATTATATTAATTGCAAATCAATTGGAAACCAGTAAACTTACCTCATATATGAAGACAGACGTTTTTAACTATATCATTACTCCTATTACTAGGGATAATTTTATATCTATTTTAGAATTTTCAATTAGTAAGTTTCAACAAATAAATGATTTAGAAAAGAAAGTAAAAGAGTACGAAAAACAAATAGAAAGTAGAGTCTTAATAGAAAAGGCAAAGGGAATGTTAATGCAGAGAAAGGGTTTGTCTGAGGATGAGGCTTATAAAATGATGAGAAAGATTAGCATGGACCAATGCCTATCAATGCAGAGAGTCGCAAAGGCCATTATAAAAAAATTGGGGTGAAAATAATGAAGCATGACTCCTATCAAGTATTAGAGAAAGTAAAAGAAAATAATATAAAGTTTATCAGACTTCAGTTTACGGATGTTTTCGGTAGATTGAAGAATATTGCTGTAACAGTTGAGGAACTGGAGAAAGTTTTAAGCGGACAAAAAAGGTTTGATTCATCTGCTGTAATTGGGATAACTGAGAACCGAGAGGCAGATATCGTCCTAATTCCTGATCCAGATAGTTTAGTAATATTTCCATGGAGACCCAGAGAGGGAGCCGTTGCCAGGATGCTGTGTGATGTTTATAATCCAGACGGCAGTATTTTTGAATTTTGCTCTCGATCAATATTAAAAAAGGTTGTTAAGGATACTTATCAAATGGGATTTGATGTCCAAATTGGATCTGAAATAGAGTTTTTCTTATTTCACACAACAGCTGATGGTACTCCAACAATAAAAGCTCATGATCAAGCAAGTTATTGTGATTTAAGTCCTGTAGATTTAGGTGAGAATGCACGAAGAGACATGGTTCTTACCCTTGAGGAAATGAATTTTGAAATAGGGTCATCCCATCATGAAAACTCTCCGGGGCAAAATGAGATAGTACTTAAACCTGATGACCCTATAGATGCTGCAGATAAAATAGCAACGTTTAAATTTGTAGTAAGAACCATTGCCCAAAGACATGGGTTACATGCTTCCTTTATGCCTAAACCACTTATTGATACAAACGGATCCGCTTTACACTTACATTATTCAATATACGAAAATGGAAACAATATATTTTTTGATAATAATGCCAAGTGGCAATTAAGTCAAAAGGCACTAGCGTATATAAAAGGCACTTTGGAACACGCTGGGGGTATTACTGCTATTGCAAATCCAATAATTAATTCTTATAAACGCTTGTCACCAAGTTACGTTGCACCTTTTTATTTGGGGTGGTCTCAAACAAATAGGAATACCATGGTAAGAGTACCCTCCCAGAGAGATACAGGTTGTCGCATTGAATTAAGGAGTCCCGATCCTGCATGTAATCCATATACTGTATTAGCCACAAGCATTAGAGCTGGTTTAATGGGTATAAAAGAATATACAGAAAAAAGTAGTCTACCTGAGCCCAATGAAAATGTAGACTTTAAATTCTACAGTAATATAGATATACTCGAGGAACATAGAGATTGTATTTTACCTCGTAACCTAGATAGAGCTTTACAAATATTAAGGAACGATTCTCTATTGAAAGATACATTAGGAGAAAAATTTGTAAAATTATATCTAGATGCTAAGGGAAAAGAGTGGGAGAAGTTTAACTCATTTATTCATCCTTGGGAGTTAGATGAATATCTCATCCACGTGTAATGGTGGGGGTGAAAGCAGAGATGAATAACATTTATTTAGCTACTGAAGATAAAAAGCTTCATCAATTAGTTCAAAAAATAATGGCTAGAAATGGTTACCAAATAACAGAAAGAGCTGCATCTGCCGTTCAGGTAGTAAGAGATGTAAGACAAAGAAGATTTCAGTTGGCCATTATGGATTATTCTCTACCAGGTTTTTCTGCCTTGGACATGATTAATATAATGGAAATAGAGGACATCCCAGTAGTTCTGCTTGTAAATGGGTGGCAAACTAATTTTTCTGAGCTTACAAAGGCTGGTCAGGTCAATTCTATAGTTGTTAAACCAATTACTGAAAATAACCTTATACCTGTGGTAGAGTCTGTCCTAGCTGTAGCTCACAAAATAAAACTGCTTAAGTCTGAAATAGATACATTGAAAATGAAAATGGAAGCAAGGAAAACTGTTGAAAAGGCAAAGGGAATACTAATGAAAACCCTTAGTATTTCGGAAGATGAAGCATTTAAAAAGATACAAAAACAAAGCATGAATCAATCAATGTCTATGAAAGCAGTTGCAGAAGCCATTATAAATAGCTATCAATTATTCAAATAATTTTATTAAGGATATTGTCAAGTTAAAAGAAAAGTGATATAGTATAGGCAGGTTAAAAGTGATAGGCGATGGAGCCTATTATTCAAAGAGCAAAGACGCTCTCATGTGTAACATACTTTAGGTATGTGCATCTGAGGGCATTTTTTATTTTACAAATTTAGGAGGCAAAAAAAATGGATGAGTTAAGAAAAAAAGAAATTATGGAGAAAGCAAAAGAGAATGACGTAAAATTTATTCGACTACAGTTTTCCGACATTACAGGAGTACTTAAAAATGTTGCAATTACAATTGAACAGCTAGAAAAGGCCTTAGATGACGAATTGATGTTTGACGGTTCTTCAGTAGATGGTTTTGTTCGTATAGAAGAATCTGATATGTACTTAAGACCAGACCCTGACACATTTGTTGTTTTCCCTTGGAGACCACAAAATGGTAGGGTAGCGAGATTAATTTGTGATATATATAATCCTGATGGAACACCTTTTGAAGGATGTCCACGCGTAACTCTTAAAAGAGCAGTAGCCGAAGCGGAAAAACTAGGTTATACAATGTATGTTGGTCCAGAATGTGAATTCTTCTTATTCCATACTGATGAGAAAGGTCATCCTACTTTGGAAACTCATGATAATGCAGGGTATTTTGATCTAGCTCCTGTAGATTTAGGTGAAAATGCTAGAAGAGACATGTGTGTTATGTTGCAACAAATGGGTTTTGAAATTGAGGCTTCACACCATGAGGTAGCTCCAGGACAGCATGAAATTGACTTCAAATATGCTGATGCAGTTACAACAGCCGATATGATAGTAACATTTAAGTTTGTAGTAAGAACAGTTGCACAGCAACATGGTTTACATGCTACATTTATGCCAAAGCCAATAGTTGGCATCAATGGTTCTGGCATGCACACAAACCAATCCTTGTTTAAAGATGGAACAAATGCTTTTGATGATCCATCAAGAAATTATGGCTTAAGTCAAATAGCATATAACTATATTGGAGGATTACTTCATCACGCAAAAGCCATATGTGCTATTACAAACCCTACCATTAACTCATATAAGAGGCTAGTTCCTGGTTATGAAGCACCTATATATATTGCATGGTCCCATAGAAATAGAAGCCCGTTAATTAGAATTCCTGCTAAAAGAGGGCTATCAACAAGAGTAGAAATGAGGAACCCAGATCCAGCTTGTAACCCATATTTATCTTTAGCAGTAATGTTAAAAGCTGGTTTAGACGGGATTAATCGAGGATTAGATCCAGCAGCTCCAACAGATGTGAATATCTATACAATGACCGATGAAGAAAAGGATGCTAGAGGAATTGAAAGTTTACCACCAACTATTATGGATGCAGTAGCTGAGCTTGAGAAAGATCAAGTAGTAAAAGAAGCTTTAGGTGAGCATGTAGTTACTAAATTTAAAGAAGCAAAAGTTAAAGAGTGGGAATCCTATAAAATTCAGGTTACACCATGGGAAGTTGAGCAATATTTATCACGCTTCTAAAACCTTACTATTTTACACCATAAATAAAAACTACCATCAAAAGTAAAGACTGCCTAACTGCTTATAGTTTTAGGCAGTTTTTTCTTTGCACTATCACTGCTTTAAAGTTATGGTGTAAGCCAAGTTTTGTTTTACAACAATCTGTTAGAAATGGAAGGTTAGTCATTGTTTGTGTAGAATACAATAAAATAGTATACTAAATAGTGGTGGATATGTGTTTTTATTTTTGTTAATTCTTAGTGAAAAATGGAGGTGTCTATATGTATGATATAGTTGTCGTAGGTGGAGGACCAGGAGGGTATGTAGCAGCTATTCGTGGAGCTCAACTAGGTGCCAAGGTTGCCTTAATTGAAGCTAGCGAGCTTGGTGGTACCTGCCTAAATAGAGGATGTATACCAACAAAGGCAATGATAGCAAGTGTCGACAAACTTGAGGCAGTAAAAGAAGCTGGGGATTTTGGAATAGAGGTTGACGGATATAAGGTAAACTTTCAAAAACTTCAAGAAAGAAAAAATCAGGTTGTAGCCCAGCTTGTAAAGGGCGTACATTTTTTAGTTAAAAAAAATAAGATTGATCATTTTAAAGGCTATGGATTTCTTCTTAATGATAATGAATTAGAAGTAAAATCAGAGGACGGTTCTCAAAAAATATCAGGAAAGAACATTATTATAGCTACTGGTTCAGAACCCTTAGTATTTGATTCATTTAATTATGACGGTGTTAATATCATAACTAGTGACGAGGCCCTTGAATTACAAGAGGTTCCTGAAAGCTTACTAATTGTAGGTGGAGGAGTAATAGGATGTGAATTTGCTACTATTTATGCAGCCTTAGGTACTAAAGTAACCATCGTTGAAGCCTTACCCCGGGTATTACCCATGGTGGATAAGGATATTGCAATGCGATTACAAAGCTTTTTAAAGAAAAAAGGAATTACCATTAAAACAAAGACCATGATCAAGGAACTAATAGCTACAGAAGGTCAAGTAAAGGCTGTGATTGATGGTGGTGATATAATAGCCCAAAAAGTTCTCGTATCTGTAGGAAGAAAGGTTAGTTCTCAGGGATTTGGCATGGAAAATACGGGAGTTGAAATTGGTAGTAGGGGAGAAATTCTCGTCAATGAAAAGATGCAGACCAACATTCCCCATATTTATGCAATAGGTGATGTAACTAATAAAGTACTACTTGCCCATGTAGCTTCCGCTCAAGGAATTACTGCGTCAGAAAGTATAATGGGTAAGGAAAAAACAATGGATTATAAGGTTGTTCCAAACTGTATATTTACCAAGCCTGAGGTAGCATCTGTAGGCTTAACAAGTGATGAATGTACAACTGAAAATATAGCTATAAAGGTAGGCAAATTTAATTTTATAGCCATCGGAAAGGCTGTAGCAATGGGAGAAACTGATGGAATGGTCAAAATTATTGCTAGAGAAGACGACAATACAATATTGGGGGTTCACATCATAGGTCCCCACGCTGCAGATCTAATTTCTGAAGCATCAGTAGCTATTCATAGTAAGCTAACATTAGAGGACTTAGCAGAAATAATACATGCACATCCTACTTTATCGGAAGCAGTAATGGAAGCTGCCGAACAAGGGTTAGGCAAGGCAATTCACAGCTAAGTAGAAGGAGGACCCCATGAAAAGGGCAAGATTTCCAGAATGGTTAAAAAGAAGAATACCAGCATCAGCAAATATTTCCCAAACAAATGAAATATTAAAAAAATTAAATCTAAATACTGTTTGCGAAAGTGCAATATGTCCTAATAGAGGCGAATGCTTTAGTAAAAAAACAGCAACCTTCATGATCTTAGGAAATGTATGTTCACGTAATTGTAGGTTCTGTGCAGTTCCTGGTGATAAACCCCAACCTGTTGATTATGAAGAACCTGATAAAATTGTTGAGGCTGTAGGCCTCCTTGGCCTTAAACATGTAGTAATAACATCCGTTACTAGAGATGATTTGCCAGATGGTGGGGCAGAACAATTTAGTGAAGTGATAAGGAAATTAAAAGCTTTTAATAAAGATTTAATTGTTGAAGTTTTAACTCCCGATTTTGCTGGTTCCTCATCAGCTATTAAAACTGTTACATCTGCAAAGCCAGACATATATAATCATAATCTAGAAACAGTTTCTGAGCTTTATAGTACTGTCAGGCCAGAAGCAGATTACAAAAGAAGCCTTAATGTATTAAAATTAGTAAAATCAATCGATAAGGCTGTTTATACAAAATCAGGGATCATGGTAGGCTTAGGAGAAACCTTTGAGCAGGTAAAACAGGTTCTATATGATTTAAAGGTAGTAGGTTGTGATATAGTAACCATAGGTCAGTACCTTGCGCCATCTAAAGAGCATCTAGTAGTTAAAGAATATGTGCACCCAGATGTTTTTGAAAAGTATAAAGCTTTGGGCGAAGAAATGGAATTTAAACATGTGGCTGCATCTCCATTTGTACGTAGTTCCTTTAATGCGGCCGATTTTTCTGAAAAGGTCCTTAATAAAAATAAAACTCAAGTATAAAGTATACACTCAAGAAAAGGTATTGAAATTAACATAGATATACTTTATAATAATGAGCACAAATGAATAATAAATAAGGCAATGGCGTCTTTGTTACCAGAATTACTCTGGTGCAAAGACGTTTTTTAATGTAAAGGCAATGGCGTCTTTATGCCCAATCTTGGAATTGGGTGTAAAGAGGCTTTTTTATTTCAACTTAAGATGATTAATAAACTGCATTTACTAGGCTAATTTTTTAAGTAAAAAGGGAGGATGATATAGATGTGTGGTATAGCAGGACTTATAAGCCAGGAGAAAGTTAGAGAAAATGGGAAAAGAATACGTAAAGCAATAGTGTTGCAAAATGATAGGGGAAATGGACTAGGTGCTGGGTATGGGGCTTATGGAATTTTTCCGGAGTACAAAGATCTTTATGCATTCCAAGTATCTTTTAACGAAAACAGACAACAGGAAGAGGTTTACTCATATTTAAGTAATTACTTTAATGTACATCATAAGGAAAAGGTTGAGGTTTGGGGTAAGAAAATTAAAGACTATCCAATTATCTATAGATTTTTCCTTGAGCCAAAGGTCGAACAAATTCCATTCACTATGGTAGATGAAGAAGAAAGAGTAAGATTTGATGATTATGTGATCTCCCATGTAATGCAAATTAATTCGTCAATTGATGGTGCCTATGTTTTCTCTAGTGGCAAAAACATGGGTGTATTCAAAGGTGTTGGTACTCCTGAAGAAATATATGATTTCTATCGTTTAGATGAATATGAAGGATACTGCTGGATAGCACATAATAGATTTCCAACAAATACCCCAGGCTGGTGGGGTGGTGCCCATCCCCTGAGTCTTCTAGGATGGTCAATAGTTCATAATGGAGAAATATCCTCCTATGGAATAAATAGAAGATATTTGGAGACCTTTGACTACCAATGCAATCTTCAAACAGATAGTGAAGTTGTAGCATATTTACTAGATTTATTAATTCGCCAGCACGGTCTAAGCATTGAAGATGCTACTAAGGTCTTAGCTCCACCATATTGGTCTGAGATTAAAAGAATGCTAAATACTTCAGAAAAGGCAAGGTTAATAGGATTAAAGACAGTATATGAATCAGCCATGTTAAATGGGCCATTTGCTATTTTATGTGGTCATGATAATGGACTCTTTAGTCTGACAGACAATACAAAGCTTCGTCCCATGTCTGTGGGAGTTAATAAAGGTTACAATTATTTCAGTAGTGAATTATCGGCTCTTTTTGAGATGGAAAACAGTATCAATGAAATATTCACTCCAAGAGCAGGAGAGCCTGTAATAGCATCCTACCAAAAGGAGGAAAGCATGCTCCAAAAACATGCTTCCTGATCTGACTTAACAGGTAGAAAAGCAATAAAACAGGGAGTGGTTAAAATGCAGAAGTTTTACGATATTGGTCTAAAATCCTTATATAAGCCGGAGTTTAATTATGAATTGTGTGACGGATGTGCTGAGTGTGCTAAAGAGTGTTCATTCAATGAGATAAAAATTAATCTCAAAGATGGTAAGAAGCTACCAGTAGCCAACCAAAAATCCTGCGGGGCATGTCATCGTTGTGAACTGACTTGTCCTAGAGGGGCTATCACAATAGTTGATAGACCATCACCACTTAGAGTTAATAAATCATGGGACTATAGAAATGTTAATAGGATTCACTTACAGGCATCATCAGGAGCAGTTGTTTTAACTGGCATGGGATCTGACAATAATCTCCCCATGTATTTTGATAGAATTACCTTTAATGCCTGTCAGGTAACTAATCCATCTATAGATCCACAGCGAGAACCCATGGAAACATTCACTTATCTAGGCAGAAAGGAAGTTTCTTATGGAAAAGACCATAAGGCTAATAAACTGTTGGAGATTGACCTTCCACTAGTCTTTGGCCCCATGTCTTATGGTAGCATCAGTTTAAATCTACAAAAAGCACTAGCAAGAGTTGCTACAAAAAAGCAGATGTTGTGGTATTCAGGAGAGGGTGGACTCCATAGAGATTTATATGACTATGCACCACGAGCTGTATTACAGATAGCGTCAGGACGTTTTGGAGTAAGTCCCGAGTATCTCAGAGTTGGCTCAGCATATCAGATAAAGATTGGGCAGGGAGCAAAGCCTGGGATAGGTGGGCATTTGCCAGGAGAAAAGGTTTTACCTGGAATTTCCGAAACAAGAATGATACCCCTCCATAGCGATGCTATATCACCTGCACCACAACACGATATTTATTCTATTGAGGATCTTAGACTTTTGATTTATGCCATTAAAGAAGCAAATGATTATAAACCGGTATGTGTAAAGATTGCAGCAGTTCATAATGTTGCAGCCATTGCTACAGGAGTTGTCCATGCAGGTGCAGATATGATCTATATAGATGGGTTTAGGGGTGGCTCAGGGGCTACGCCTTCAATTGTAAGAGACAATGTAGGGATACCTATAGAGCTGGCATTGGCTGTGGTTGATGAAAGACTGCGAAAAGAAGGTATCAGGCACAAAGCTTCTATAATTGCGGCTGGTGGAGTAAGAAATAGTGCTGATGTGATGAAATGTATAGCTTTAGGAGCAGATGCTGTAGCTATTGGAACTGCCGCATTAATTGCGTGTGGATGTCACATGTGTCAAAGGTGCCATTCTGGAAAATGTCCTTGGGGATTAACTACCAATGAAGAAGATCTTATGAAACGTTTAGATGTAGATTGGGCTGAAGAAAGACTTGCCAATCTTATTGAGGGTTGGCATCATGAAATGCAAGAAATTATGGGTCTTAATGGAATATACGATATCGGGAGCTTTAGGGGTAATAGATTGCTATTAAGAGGTCTCGGTTTAAATGCAAAGGAATTAGAAGTATTAGGTATTCAACATGCGGGAGAATAGAGGTGATACCATGTCATATGTTATAGATGCTAAAGAGCTTTATTATAAAGACCTTAACCGTAAAATAAGAGTTGCTTTAAAGGAAGGCCACAAAAACATTCTCCTACGAAATGTTTTAGGTCAACGATATATTGGTACAGGAATAGCTGATGCTGGAGCGGTAATAGAAATTGAGGGTATTCCTGGGGAAGATCTTGGTTTTGCTTTAGAAGGAAGCAAAATAGTAGTAAAAGGTCATGCCCAAAATTCTATAGGCAATACAATGGATAGTGGTAAGATTGCTGTTCATGGTTTAGCAGGCGATGCCCTTGCCTATGGAATGCGGGGAGGAAAAATCTTTGTAAGAGATGACGTTGGTTATAGAGTAGGTATCCATATGAAGTCTTACAAGGAAAAAGTGCCTACTTTAGTGATAGGTGGTACAACAGGAGATTTTCTTGGTGAATATATGGCTGGAGGAACTATTATTGTTCTGAATAAGCATAATATTAATAGTGGAGTAGTAGGAAAAGCTAGTAATACTCTTGCAACAGGTATTCATGGAGGAGAAATTTTTATTTTTGGCAGTCAGATCGAGGATTATCAACTAGGGATTGGAGCTGCTTTTTCTGAAATATCCAAGGAAGACATGGAAAGAATTATCCCATTAGTTGAAGAGTTTTGTGATGAGTTTAGTTTTGAACCTGAATCATTGCTTAAGAGAAATATTATCAAAATTACACCTATAGGTAACAGGCCCTTTAGCAGTTTCTATTTTCCTGCTTATCCTGTTAATACAGGTTTACAGCCAGTTCATAAAGAAAGAAAATCCCCATGTGAAAGCTCCTGTCCTGTTGGTATTCCTACAGGAAGATTTCTAAAATATATCAGAAATAATGATACGAAAAAAGCAATAGAATTGTTAGATGAATATACTCCATTTAGAAATAGTTGCTGTGGGCATATATGTCCGCACCTATGTATGGATGGATGTACAAGAGGCTACTTGGATTTTCCAATACAAAGTAGTAAACTGGCAAAGACTTATAAAAGTAATGCGGTATCTGGCACAATAGGAAAATTTAAAGGATCTATTGGCATAATTGGAGGAGGACCTGCTGGTCTCACAACAGCCTATTTCTTGGCCCGTTTAGGCTATAAAGTAAAAATATATGAAGGTGATGAGAAACTAGGGGGAAAAATGTTTCAAGTAATCTCAAGGCAAAGATTACCTCTTGAGGAATTAGAACATGATCTAAAGAGAATTCTAGAAATGGGTGTGGAGGTAGAAGTTAATTCACCAGTAGATGCAAAAAAATTCCAAGAAATAGCTGATAAGCATGATAGTGTTGTAATAGCGGTGGGTGCACATAAAGGAATGTTTCCTCCCATTCAAGGTATTGAGGTAGCAACACCTGGCATAGATTTTCTCAAAGACTATAATAGAGGAAAAGCACCTAAACTAGGGGAAAAAGTAATAGTTTTAGGAGCTGGTGATGCAGCCATTGATGGTCTAGAAGCAGCAATAGAAATGGGTGTTCAAGGAGAGAATCTAACTGTACTAGATATTAAAACTCCATCAGGAAATAAAGAGGAAATTAATAAATTAAGAGGAAAAGGAATAAACTTTAAGTATCCAGTCTTTGTAGAAGAGATCACCCAAGAAGGAAGTGTAGTGGCAAAGGATCAGATGGGAAACATTTTGAACTATACTGCTAATAGTATTCTCGTCTTTACAAGCGAGGTACCAGTTTTGGACTTTTTGCCAAAGGATTTAAAAGAGCAAACTGATACGAGAGGATTTATGAAACCAGTTTCTGAGAAAAGATCTAGAATAGAGAATTCAAAAATCTATTGTGTTGGTGATGTAAGTGGCTTAAAGATTGTTGCAGAAAACATATCTTATGCAAAAAAATGTGCACATGAAATTCATGCAGATTTGCAGGGTATTGAATATCAGTATAGTATTAATATAAAAAGTAATAATTTTCCTCTAGAACCTTATAAATGCTCTCCCCTAGACCATAATAGTGCTATTGAAGAACATGAGCGTTGTCTGCATTGCGGTGTATGTATTCAATGCGATGAATGTGTAGAAGCTTGTCCTAGAGGAGCAATTATCAGAGAGGATCAAACTTTTCATGTGGATTTGCAAAAATGTGGGGGCTGTGGTACTTGTGCAGCTGCATGTAAGGGTTCAGTTATACAAATGATAGAGAGGGGATAAAAAAATGAAGTTTGTAAAGATGCATGGTTTAGGTAATGATTTTGTAATTGTAAACAACATAGATAATAGTGTATCTATGGATTATGCTCGTACGGCTATGAATATTTGTCATAGACAATTTGGTGTGGGTGCTGATGGACTAGTGGTATTATTGCCTTCAGAAACAGCTCATCTTACTATGAGGATTTTTAATCCTGATGGGTCTGAAGCTGAAATGTGTGGTAATGCAACTAGATGTGTAGCAAAGTATGTATATGAAAAAGGAATAATTAAGGATGAGATAATTAAAATTAGCACATTAGCTGGTCCAATCATAACTGAAATCAAGACAAAAGGTGAAAAGGTTGAAACTGTCAAGGTGAACATGGGAGCTCCGCGTCTAAAGCCTGAGCAAATACCCACAACGCTAGAAGGAAATCCAGAGGTCGTTAACCAGCCACTAAGCATAAATGACCAGCATTTTAATCTAACATGTGTCTCCATGGGAAATCCCCATTGTATTATATATGTTGACAAGATAGAAGATGTACCTTTACAAAAATGGGGTCCATTGCTAGAAAAGGCGGAGGTATTTCCAGCGTACACAAATGTAGAGTTTGTAGAAGTTGTTGATGATGCAAATGTAAAGGTTAGGGTATGGGAGAGAGGTGCTGGCCCAACAATGGCCTGCGGAACAGGTGCATGTGCTGTAGCAGTTGCAGGAGTATTAAATGGAAAGAATAAACGAGAAGTAAAGGTTCAGCTCCCAGGAGGAATACTTGAAATCCAGTGGAATAATCAGGACGATCTAGTCTATATGACTGGTACTGCCCAGTATGTATTTGAAGGAAATTTGATAATATAATATCTAAAGAGGTGAACTAATGATTAAACAAGCTGAAAGAATTGCAAAACTTCCACCATATTTGTTTGCACGCATAGAACAAAAAATTGATGAAGCTAAAGAGAAGGGGATTGATATAATTAGCTTAGGAATTGGAGATCCCGATCAACCAACTCCTGATTATATTGTAGATGAATTAAACGTTGCTTCTAAGAAGACAGCAAATCACCAGTATCCAAGCTCAGTAGGAATGCTTGAATATAGGAAGGCTGTTAACAATTGGTATGAAAGACAGCACGGGGTATCATTGGATCCTAAAACTGAAGTGGTTTCACTAATTGGTTCAAAGGAAGGGATAGGTCATATATCATTTTGTTATGTAAATCCAGGAGATATAAATCTTGTTCCTGATCCTGGTTATCCAGTTTACGGAATAGGAACTATCCTTGCAGGAGGCACTCCTTACCTATTACCTCTCAAAGAGGAGAATAGCTTTCTTGTTGATTTAGAATCCATACCTGCAGATGTAGCCCAAAAAGCAAAGTTGATGTTTATCAATTATCCAAATAACCCAACAGGAGCCGTTGCTAATAGAGAGTTTTTTGAAAGGGTTGTAGCTTTTGGGAAGAAATATGATATTATAGTATGCCATGATGCTGCATACTCTGAAGTTTTCTTTGACGGGCAAAGGCCTTTAAGCTTTATGGAGATCCCCGGGGCAAAAGATGTTGGTATAGAATTTAATTCTCTTTCCAAACCTTTTAATATGACAGGCTGGAGAATAGGTTGGGCAGTTGGAAAACGAGAAGTTATAGAAGCTTTAGGAAGAATCAAATCCAACATAGATTCAGGTGCATTTCAAGCTGTTCAGGTTGCCGCAGTAAAGGCTTTGACAGGACCATTAGACTGTCTAGAAGATATGCGTAGAACATATCAAGAAAGAAGAGACATTGTAATTGATGGATTAAACACAATGGGATGGAAGCTTAAAAAGCCTATAGGAAGTTTCTATATTTGGATTCCAGTACCTAAAGGATATACTTCTACAGAATTTTGCGAATTAATTCTTGATAAAGCAAATGTAATAATCACACCTGGAAATGGATATGGTGAATATGGAGAGGGTTACTTCAGAATTTCATTGACAATAGAACCAAAGCGGTTAACTGAAGCTCTTGAAAGAATGAAAAAAGTAAATTGGTAGCATTGCAAAAAACGGATAAAGAGTGTATAATATGTTAGGTTAAAGGGCAATTAACTCAGTGGTAGAGTGCTACCTTGACGTGGTAGAAGTCGTGGGTTCAAGTCCCTCATTGCCCACCAATTTATTTTGCAGTAGTAGATAGACAGTCCGTTTTGGGCTGTTTTTTATTGCATTCATCTAAGTATAATTTATCCGATGACTATCACCGCTAGCCTTGCATGGGTTCAGCTATGCCAACAAGTTGACAAGTTTCACTCCAAGACTCCCATCTTCTAGCTTTGCACTGGTATTTCTACGTTGCAAAAATCACAATGCTAGAACTACTGGCGGCTCTGCACTAGTATTTCTACGCATTGCTAAAACACAATGCTAGAACTACGGTCGTAGGTGGGAGATAAGCGGTGCTATGTCCCTGGATAACGGTTTCCCCTAAAGGATTAACATTTAATCTGCTGATTAAATGAAGTTTCGCTCTATAACCTTCAGATGGAGTAATTCAGTGAAACTTAGTTCAGATGTTTTTCCCTGAACTGTAGTTGAACTAATCCTGTGGGAAACCCCACCTGAAGCCAAGAATCCTGTTTATCCAAAATATTCTATATGGGTTAAGACCCCCCACTTCTATAAGTGAGCTCTAAAACAGGTGGAGTATGATTACCTGATGTTCAGCTTTGGCTGAAAGAGTTCACTTGAGTTAAACTATTAAATGGAACCTGATGGTTCCATTTAATAGTTTAATAGTATTAGTGAATATTTTGCTTACCAATTCTTACTAAAAGATTAGCTATTGTATACTTTTCCTCATTTGTTGCATTGTCCCACATGGATTTCATTAAAGCTTCTTCACTAGTATCAGGTTTTGTAAATTTTTCTAGAAGATTACCTAAAGAAACAACACCTTTTACCATATTCTCTTCAGAAACTCCGTGTTTTTGACCTTCTCTTATCTTTTCTGCTAATTCCTTTGGAAATTCTAATTCAGCCATTATATTCACCTCCATTATCTATTATCTCCGAAATAATTTTTTTTACCCATTATATAGGATGTATGATTTTTATAGATAATATTACCTTGTTTTCAAATAAAATATATTAAAAAAGTATATTGTTAAGTGTGGTAGCTTATTAGTTTACTAATTGAATACATTAAAAACAATCTACATATATTGATAGAGGAAAGGGGAGTGATTAAAAATGGGTTTAGTATACTCAATTGGCACCAAAAATGGAAACGAATTAATGAATAAAGAATTGGAAACTCAAATCAGTAGTATGAAAGAACAAGGCTTAATAATGGACAAAACAATGAAAACAATCGGTAAATACTATTTTTATGAATTAATTCTGCCAGATGATTATAATAGTAAATCCCGAAGGTATTGTATTACTTCACTAACTTCTGCTTTAACTAACTTAATAGTTGATAAATATAAGGATATTGTGATTTACCAAACAATAAAGAATCACTATTATTATTTTAATATAGAGGAAAGAAAAGCTATTGGTGAAAAAACAGCAATTTATTTACAGGATATACCTGAAATGCAATACCATAAGGAATGGAAAAAAAGAGTTTCTAAAAGAATTATTAAGCACCTAGAAACTAATAATAATTTGATAATCGATGGCTTTGTAAACTTTAGGTTGAAAGATTTCTGTAATGAGATACAATTAGCTGTAGAAGATTCTGTAGAAGATTATATTCTTGAGAAAGAATATGACGAATTTGTAGATTTGCTAAAGCATCTAATAAATATTACAAAATCGAAATTTGAAAATGTCCATATATTTTTTACTAGCTCAGGTAGCTTTAAGCTTTATGATGAAGATATGCAGGGAATACAATTTTATAATTACGGGATTAACTTAATGGACGAACACATAAACTACGAAGATGTACTTATAAGTTCTTTAGTAACTTTTGCTCCAAAAAACTTAATACTTCATAACTTTAAACTAACAGATTACCACACATTGATTACTACTTTAAAAAAAGTTTTTGGTGAAAAAAATGTGATAAAATGTAAAGGCTGTAGTAAATGTAGTAATTCATATTCAGAAAATAACTGAACAAACTAAATAGAGCAATTATCACTTATAAGTAAAATAAGGATCTAGCTAAGGATGAAACTTTATGGAACTAAAATTCATAGTAATCCCTATCTTGGGAGCACTAATAGGTTGGATAACCAATCTATTAGCAATTAAACTAATATTTCGTCCATATTATCCTATAACGATTCCATTATTCAATTATTCTATACAGGGTATTATTCCAAAAAGGCGCTATGAGATTTCGGTTAATATTGGCAAAGTAGTTGAAAAGGAGCTTCTATCAGTACAAGATATACTGCCTATATTTGAAAGCGGTATAAATGACACACATTTTATCAAAAATATATCCAGTATTATTAAGGCTGATTTGCTTAATAGGTGTCCTGCTTTTTTCCCTTCAAAACTTAAGGAAACTGCAGGCAATTTGATTGAAGACATCCTACTAAAGGAGCTACCAAAAGTTCTTCCTAACCTAGCAAAACATGGCCTGGAAAACTTAGGGGACAATATAGATATTAGCAGTATTGTCGAAGAAAAAATTAATAATTTAGAGTTATTTGAGTTTGAAGAAATGCTAATTAAAATAACTAAAAAAGAATTAAAACATATCGAATATCTAGGTGGCGTACTTGGATTTTTAATTGGATTATTACAGCTACTGTTAATTACTTTATTAATGTAACATTTAAGATTGGTTTGACAAAAATACTTAAATACCGTTATAATTCTTTTCAAAGATTATATTTAAAATGGTGATATATGTCCATTTATTTCAGGGATGGCTTTTGATTTCACTATTAATATATAAGCAAATTTATTTAGCACAGGAGGTAATTTTATGTCTGGAATAACTATTACTCTTAAGGATGGTAGTCAGACTGAATATCCAAAGGGAACAACACCATTTCAAATTGCAGAAATTATAAGCAAGAGACTTGCTAAAGAAGCTGTAGTAGCAAAATTTAATGGAGCTATCGTTGGATTGGACAAGCCATTGCAGGAGGACGGAGAACTTGAAATACATACTTTTGAAACAGATGAAGGCAAGAATTGTTATAGACATAGTGCATCACATATTTTAGCAGAGGCAGTTCAACGATTATTTCCTGGGACCAAGCTTGGTATTGGTCCAGCCATTGAGGATGGATTCTATTATGATTTCGATTCAGAACATAAGTTTACTCCCGAGGATTTAGAAAAAATAGAAAATGAAATGCAAAAAATAATCAAGGAAAAAGAAGATTTTAAAAAAAGAGAAATATCAAGGGCAGATGCGATAAAGCTTTTTAAAGAACGGGGAGAAGACTATAAAATTGAACTGATTAATGATCTTCCAGAGGATACAGCAATATCTCTCTATGAAAATGGCCAGTGGCTTGATTTATGTGCTGGACCTCATGTTGCTAATACTGGTGATATAAAAGCAATAAAACTATTATCCTTAGCAGGAGCTTATTGGCGAGGATCCGAGAAAAATCCAATGCTCCAAAGGGTTTATGGTACAGCCTTTCCAAAGAAAAAGTCATTAGATGAGTACCTTGAATTTATAGAGGAAGCAAAAAAGAGAGACCATCGTCGTCTTGGAGCCCAGTTAGGTCTTTTTAGTATGCAAGAGGAAGGGCCGGGATTTCCATTTTTTCATCCAAAGGGAATGGTGTTAAGAAATCAATTGGAGGATTTTTGGAGAAGGGAACATAAAAAGTGGGGCTACCAGGAAATTAAAAGTCCCGTTATTTTAAATAAAGTGCTTTGGGAAAGATCAGGACACTGGGAGAATTATAGAGAGAATATGTACTACACAAATATAGATGAAAATGATTTTTGTGTAAAACCTATGAATTGTCCAGGTGCAATGCTTGTTTATAAATCTGAGCAGCATAGCTATAGAGAATTTCCAATTAGATTAGCTGAAATGGGTTTAGTCCATAGGCATGAAAAATCAGGTGTGCTTCATGGTTTAATGAGGGTAAGAGCATTTACTCAAGATGATTCACATATCTTTATGTTGCCTTCTCAAATTACCGATGAGATAAAAAATGTAATTGATCTTGTTGATTATTTCTACAATACTTTTGGTTTTGAATATACAGTAGAACTTTCAACAAAGCCTGAAAAAGCAATGGGTTCAGATGAAACTTGGGAGAAAGCTATTAAGGCATTAAAAATAGCATTAGAAGAAAAGGAAATTGCCTATAAAATCAATGAGGGAGATGGAGCTTTTTATGGTCCCAAAATTGATTTTCACTTAAAGGATTCCATAGGAAGGACCTGGCAGTGTGGTACAATACAACTTGACTTTTTAATGCCAGAAAAATTTGACCTTTACTACATTGGAGAAGATGGTGGAAAACATAGTCCTGTTATGATCCATAGAGTAGTACTCGGTAGCATAGAAAGGTTTATAGGAATTTTAATTGAACACTATGCAGGTGCCTTTCCTTTGTGGCTTTCCCCTGTACAGGCTAAAATATTACCAATCGCAGATACTCATGGCGAATATGCCGCAATGGTATTGAAAAAGTTAGATAATAAGGGTATTCGTGCAGAAGTAGATTACCGTAATGAAAAAATTGGTTATAAGATTAGAGAGGCCCAGCTTCAAAAGGTTCCTTATATGTTAATTATAGGGGATAAAGAAGTTGAAAATAGGGAAGTATCTGTTAGAAAAAGAAATGCAGGTGACCTAGGTGGCCAACCGTTAGACATTTTTATTGAGGAAATAGTAAAAGAAAGTGAAATGCCAAAGAGCACTAAATAATTTGACAGGATACTTAAACTCATGATATAATTCACAACTAGAGAATTAAATATAATTTCATATTTAATATTTAAGAAGAGGCCCGAAGCTTCTCACCCTATGGCTAACGCTTATAGGGTTGCGTTGTCAGTATATTTTTAGTTACTGATTAGCATTTTAAACGGGCATAGTATGTCCGTTTTTTTGTTGCTATTGGGCAAAATTCATGGAGGTGACAAAATATTAGTAAAGAATTAAGGATTAATGAGGCTATTCGTACAAGAGAGGTTCGCCTTATTAGTGAAACTGGAGAACAGTTGGGGATAGTGTCTCCGAAAGAGGGACTACAAATTGCTATGGAAAAGGGAATGGATTTAGTAGAAATTTCACCGGGAGCTAAACCACCTGTCTGTCGTATCATGGATTACGGCAAGTATATGTTTGAGCTAAGCAAAAAGGAAAGAGAATCTCGCAAAAAACAGAAAACTATCAATGTAAAAGAGGTTAAATTTAGAGTAGGTATTGAGGAGCATGATTTTCAAACTAAAGCCAGAAATGCAATAAAGTTTATTGAAAATGGTGATAAGGTTAAGGTAACAATCATGTTCAGAGGTAGAGAAGTTACCCACTCTGAATTAGGTAGAGCTATTTGCCTTAAGCTAGCCAAACAATTAGAAGAAATAACAAATGTTGAGAAACCTCCAAAATTAGAAGGTAAAAACATGACAATGATCCTAGTTCCAAAGGCAGAGTAAATAGATTAAGGGAGGAAGCAAATATGCCTAAAATGAAAACCCATAGGGGAGCAGCCAAAAGATTTAAGCGTACTGCATCTGGCAAGATAAAAAGGTCTAAAGCTTATACAAGCCATATGCTTGGTAGAAAATCAGCCAAGAGAAAAAGAAATTTACGTAAAGGCACCATAGTTACTGCAGGAGATCAAAAAAGAATGGATCAACTTATTCCTAGATAATTATAGCAAAGGAGGAACTATATATGGCAAGAGTTAAAAGGGGTGTAACCGCTCGTAAAAGACATAAAAAGATTCTTAAACTAGCAAAAGGTTATTTTGGCGCAAAATCTAAGATTTTTAGACCGGCTAACCAGCAGGTATTAAAGTCTTTATCATATGCCTATGCACATCGTAAGAAAAGAAAAGGCGATTTTAGAAAATTATGGATTTCTAGAATTAACGCAGCAGCTAGAATAAATGGTCTATCCTATAACCGTTTTATAAGAGGATTGAAAAATGCTGGTGTTGATATTAACAGAAAAATCCTAGCTGAATTAGCAGTTAGTGATGCTAAAGCTTTTGAAAAGTTAGCTAGTATTGCAAAAGAAAATAACTAATCTTAACTTAAACGGCTTTTGACAATACAAAGGCCGTTTTTTACTATAGGATGAATTTTAATATCAATACATAGAGGGGTATTACGTTTAATGCATTTTAAAGATATTACTTCCAAAGATAATTCTGTATTTAAATTAACAAAATCTTTGAGCCAGAAAAAAAATAGACATGATAGTGGCTTATTTCTGTTAGAAGGTACAAGACTGATAGAGGAAGCTATTGCTCATGGAGTAATAATCGAGCACCTGATTGTTGGTGAAATGATTGATAAATTACCAGCTAATTGTGATGATTGTCAAGTATTAAGGTTTAACAATAAAATGTTTAGAGAGATTTCTGATACAGTATCTCCACAGGGTGTAATAGCTGTAGCGAAACAAATTAGACACTCACTTGCAGATCTTATAATTGACCAAAGCCCTTTATTCATAGTATTAAATGGAATA
Organism: Desulfitibacter sp. BRH_c19; assembly: GCA_001515945.1. Taxonomy (NCBI): domain Bacteria; kingdom Bacillati; phylum Bacillota; class Clostridia; order Neomoorellales; family Desulfitibacteraceae; genus Desulfitibacter; species Desulfitibacter sp. BRH_c19. Next base: position 24,673 of record LOER01000046.1, on the reverse strand, counting down.
CAGGATCCAGGAAATCTTGGGACCATTATAAGGACAAGTGCCGCAGCAAATGCGAGTGCTGTTTTATTGACTGAAGGAACTGTAGATTTATATAATTCTAAAGTTATAAGGGCCACAATGGGAGCATTGTTTCAAATTCCTATTATTACTGAATTAAAAGATAGTGAAGCCATTAACTGGTTAAAATATAATAAAGTAGATATCTTAGTAGCTGATTTAGATACTAATGAATATTATTTCTCTGTTAATCTAAAAGAACCAGTAGCAATAATTATAGGTAATGAAAACAAAGGACCTTCTCACAAGTGGAAGGAAGCAAGTAATAAAAAGATTAAAATACCAATCTTAGGTAGCACAGAATCCTTAAATGCAGCTGTAGCAGCAGGCATAATTATTTATGATGTTGTTCGTCAAAGGTACTTAAATCATGGCCACCTTTCTTGATTATGGTTTTAAAAATATGATATAATACTACTGTAATCCAAAACTGGAAAGGTTGGTGTATGCCCTGTGTTTCTACCTGCTGAAATTTTTTGGAGGATTTTTGAAAAAACTGGATCAATAAGAGCCTATATTATGTACAAAAAGTTGATTGTACAGTAGAATATCAGGGTAGAAATAGCTATGAATGGGATAAGTAATTATTTTCAAATCTCTTCAGGGAGGTAGAGTCTTGATTGAAAGCTTTACCAGAGATAAAAATAATGAAATTCACCCAAGAGCTGCCTTTTTGAAACCTCAGTAGGGAAGGCCGGTGAATACACCGTTATCAAATCATGAGATAATCTTATGAATTCATTTGTTCATAGATTAAATAGGGTGGTACCACGAATATGCTTTCGTCCCTTGGGGAAGAGAGCATTTTTATTTTGGGGACATTTCGGTGTATCCCCGATTATTAACTAAACGTAGGGAGGTTAAAGATTTATATGATAGATAAGCTAAATATAATTAGAGATCAGGCTTATAGTGAAATAACAGACTGTCAAGATATGTCTAACTTAGAAGGAATAAAAATCAAATTCCTAGGCAAAAAAGGAGAACTAACATCATTATTAAGAGGTATGGGGCAACTCACCTCAGAGGAAAGGCCTAAAGTTGGAAAAATTGCCAATGAAGTTAGAGATAGTATTCAAAAATTACTAGATCAAAAACTTGAGGACTTAAAAGTTAAAGAGACTGAAGCTAAATTGAAGCAGGAACAGCAGGATGTAACACTTCCTGGATACAAAATAGGAGTAGGAAGAATTCATCCAATTAGTCAAGTTTTAAATGAAATCCAAGATATTTTTCAAGGTTTAGGGTATTCAATAGCCGAAGGACCTGAAATAGAAAGCGATTATTACAATTTTGAAGCCTTAAATTTACCAAAAGACCATCCAGCAAGAGATATGCAAGATTCTTTTTATATTACATCAGAAGTATTATTAAGAACCCATACGTCGCCAGTCCAGGTAAGAGTAATGGAAAAAATTGCTCCAAAGTTACCTGTAAGAATAATTGCACCAGGAAAGGTATTTAGAAGAGATGATGACGCAACCCACTCACCTATGTTTCACCAGGTTGAAGGATTGTTGATTGATAGAGAGGTTACTTTAGGAGATTTAAAAGGGACGCTATTGGCGTTTGCAAAGGCAATGTTCGGCGAAGGGGTGGAGATCCGTTTAAGACCAAGTTATTTTCCATTTACCGAACCAAGTGCTGAAGTTGATATCTCATGTGTAATGTGTCATGGTTCTGGCTGCAGAGTATGTTCAGGTACTGGTTGGCTGGAGATTTTAGGTAGTGGTATGGTGCATCCTAGAGTATTGGAGATGTCAGGCTATGACCCTGAAGAGGTAAGAGGATTTGCCTTTGGTATGGGTGTAGAGAGAATAGCTATGTTAAAATATGGCATTAATGATTTGCGATTATTTTTTGATAATGACATTAGATTTTTAGAACAGTTTAAATAGAGATAGGAGGAATTAGGTGTGAGAGTTTCTTTAAATTGGTTAAGGGAATATGTAAAGTTCAATATTAGCCCTGAGGAACTAGCTGAAAGATTAACAAGCGCTGGTAATGCTGTTGATACAATTGAATACTTAGGGCAAGAAATATCAGAGATATATGTGGGAGAGGTAAAAGAAGCAGGTCAACATCCTAATGCTGATAAGCTCTCTCTTTGCGTGGTAGATGTAAATGAGGAAAATAAAGATTTACAAATCATTTGTGGAGCTCCCAATGTTAAAAAGGGACAAAAGGTAGTTGTAGCTGTACCAGGAGCAAAGCTTCCAAACGATATTAAAATACGTAAAGCTAAAATAAGGGGAATTGAGTCCTGCGGAATGATCTGTTCTGGGCAAGAACTAGGAATAGATGAAAACTTAATCCCGGAGGAACAAAAAAATGGAATACTAGTTTTAGATGCAAGTGTTCCTTTAGGGTCTGACGCTAAAAAGGTTTTAGGATTAGATGATGTAGTTCTTGTTTTAGATTTAACACCAAATAGATCAGACTGCTTAAGCATAATCAATATTGCTAAAGAAGTAGCTGCCGTAACAGGTGGAAAAGTCAAGTTTCCAGAAATAATAATGTCGTTAGATGAAAGCACCGTAAATTCTGTATCTGTTGAGATTATTAGTCCAGACTTATGTGAAAGATACGTAGCTAGGGTTGTTAGAGATGTTAAAATAATGCCATCTCCCCTGTGGATGCAAAAAAGACTTCAGGCAGTTGGAGTACGTCCCATAAACAATGTGGTAGATATTACCAACTACGTTATGCTAGAAATGGGTCAGCCACTACACGCATTTGACCATGACCTAGTTTCAGAGCAAAAAATAATTGTTAGGCGTGCAGAAAATGCAGAAGTTATCAAAACTCTTGATGAAAAGGACAGAAAGTTACATGATGAGATGCTTGTTATTGCCGATCCTGAAAAAGCAATAGCAATTGCAGGAGTTATGGGAGGCTATGATACAGAGGTTACAGATAGAACCAAGAATATAATTATAGAGTCAGCCCATTTTCATCCTATATCTGTACGTAAAACATCCCGAGAACTTAATCTTCGATCGGAAGCCTCTTTGCGGTTTGAAAAGGGTATGGATAAGGTGCGTACAGAGACGGCAGCAAATAGAGCATGTCAGCTACTTGGAGATCTAGCTGGGGGAAAAGTAGTAAAAGAATTTGTAGATGAGTATCCTGTAAAATATTCTCCTATAACTATAGTTCTTAGAAGAAGCAAAGTAAATGCTACCATTGGTGTTAATCTTTCATTAAAAGAAATAAAGGAATTACTTGAAAGGATAGAACTTCAGGTAGAGATCAATAATCAAGATGCTATGACTGTATCTATCCCTAGCTATCGAGGAGACGTTACAGGAGAAATAGATCTAATAGAAGAGGTTTCAAGGCTTTACGGCTTAGATAATATACCAACTACCATGCCCTTTGGAACGATTGAAAGAACGGTAAAATCTAAAATGCAGTCTATTGAAGAAATTATTAGAAACTCATTAGTATCCTGTGGTTCCATGGAAGTAATCACATATAGTTTTATCAATGAGAATGTGTATAACAAATTAAATATTTCAGAAGATCACATGCTAAGGGATTCAGTAAAAATCTGTAACCCATTAAGTGAAGATGGAGCAATAATGAGAACTACCCTTATTTCCAATCTTCTTGACGTTTATGTAAAAAATAAAAGTCGTAGAATAGAAGATGTTAATATTTTTGAATTGGGAAGAGTATACTATTCAACTTCTGATTTATTGCCAAAAGAAACCAAGAAGCTAGGAATACTTGTTTCTGGTAAAACATGGAAGGGCTGGGGTTGGGGTAGTCTAGATATGGATTTTTACTTTCTTAAAGGTATGGCTGAACAATTAGCGGAAAATCTTAATATAGAACTTGAATTTGAACCATTAACTGAAATTCCATATTTACATCCAGGAAGAACAGCTCTTGTCAAGGTGCAAGGAATAGGTGTGGGTAGCATTGGGCAACTTAATCCATTAGTTATGGAAAACTATGAAATAGAAAACCCAGTATATTTATTAGAATTTGATCTTGATAAATTGGCTGATTTCTACGTATCCGATACTATCTATAAGGAAATAGGAAAATATCCAACAGTTGAAAGGGATTTAGCTATCTTAATCAAAGAGGATATTAATGTCAAAGAAGTGGAATTTGTGATTAAAAAATTTGGAGGAAGCCTTCTTAAAGACTTTCATTTGTTTGATGTTTATAGAGGAAAACAGGTTCCTGACGGTTACAAAAGTCTTGCTTTTTCACTAATATATCAATCAATGGAAAAAACACTAACAGATGTTGAAGTGAACGAGGTCCACGAAAATATACAAAAGAACCTTTCAAGTGATATTGGTGCGCAACTTAGATAATTTTCCTTTTATAATATTAAAAGAAATGGTAATATTAGGCTAAGAAAATACGATTTTGTAAAATGAGGTGGCATTATGACGAATAATGCGGAAAAGGTTAGGGTTAAAGTTGATTTACTTGGACAAGAATACATTATAATAGGAGATAAATCATCAGAGCATATTCTAAAGGTAGCTGGAGAAGTTAATGATTTGATGAATAAAATTCATCAGAATAACCCCCATATGCCTCAAGTAAAAATTGCAGTCTTGACAGCCTTAAATCTTGCAGATGAATTAACTAAAACTAGGGACGACTATACATGGCTTTTAGATTTAATAGAAGATGAGAAAAAAGCAACAAAGTAACAAAGAAATAGAATAACCCGGCATTATACACCGGGTTATTCTTAAAATTATTATATTAAGGTGATTAAATGACAAGTATTGAAATAGCTTGGATTTTACAGCAAATATCCGATTATATGGAATTATTAAATGAAAACACCTTAAAAACAAATGACTATCGGAAAGCTTCTAAATTACTTAAAAAATATAATGGTAGTGGTTATGAATTCATTAAAGAATACTCTTCAAAAAGAAAACACACTTTTCACATTGACGTAATCAAAGATATCCAGGAAATTTTAAAAACAAGAAAAAGTAAAAGGTTATTCTATTTGAAGCAGAAAATTCCCAGGAATGTGCAGGGGCTTTTAGATATCCCTGGTATAGAAACTAAAGTAATTAAACAAATATATAATACATTGAATATCACTAATCTTCACGGCCTAGAAAAAGCTGCCAAAGAGAAGCGAATTCGTCAACTGCCAGGAATGGGTAGCAAAACTGAATTATCTCTTATTAGGGGTATTGACCTCCTGAATAATCCTCGAAATATTTTCCCGCTGGGTATGGCAACATATATTGCCAAAGATTTTTTGCATATTCTCACTAACCTTTCAAATGTAAAAAATGCATCAATAGCCGGGGAAGTGCGAAGAGCACAAGAGATGATTGAAAAAATAATCTTAGTAGTAAAATGTGAAGATAAAGAATTAACTGCAAGGGTTCTTGGAAAACACCCACTTGTCAGTAAGGTATTACAAAGTAACAGTCAAATGATTGGGTTACTTACAAAGATAAACTTACCAATAGAAATCAATTTTTGTAGAGATAATTTCTTTTTTTGTTTGCACCATTATACAGGCAGTAAAAAATATCTTGATGCATTTTTCAAAAAGCTAGATACTGCTAATCTTAATTTGACTAATCTTGACTCTGAAGAGGATATCTTTATTAGAGCAAATATCCAGTTCATAAGTCCAGAAATTAGGGAAAGTAGCGAAGTGCTAGAGTGGTCAAAGGAACGAAGTATTCCAGAATTAATTGAATTAGAAGATATAAAAGGTGACCTGCATATTCATAGCAATTGGAGCGATGGTGTCAACACCATCGAAGAAATGGTTGAAGCAGGCCAAAAAAAGGGTTATGAATACATGGCTATTACAGACCATTCTAGAACCTTGACGGTCGCAAGTGGTCTTTCAATTGAACAAATACATAAGCAACACCAAATCGTTTCTGAAATTAATAAAAACTTAAAGGATTTTAATGTTTTCACAGGCATAGAGGTAGATATTTTGAAAGCGGGAGACTTGGATTATCCAGATCAAATATTAGAAAATACAGATCTGATAATAGCTTCAGTACATAATAATTTACGGCAAGATGAAGAAACTATAACTGTAAGGGTAGAGAATGCAATAAAAAATCCCAATGTAGACATTCTTGCTCACCCTACTGGCAGGATATTAGGAAGAAGAAACAGTACCCTTATTAACCTAGAAAGAATATTTTCACTTGCAGAAAAAACTGGTACCGCATTAGAAATAAACTCATCACCTGATCGACTTGATTTAAATTCAGAAAATGTAAAGCTTTCGCAAAAATATGAGATACCTATTGCAATTAATACTGATGCTCACAGCATTAAATCTCTTCAAGACATAGAGTTCGGTATTAAAACAGCAAAAAGGGGGTTGCTTGAAAAACAATCTGTTATTAATACTTGGTCGAAAGAGGAATTGAAAAGATGGTTAAGGAAAAAGAAATAACTGGATTTTTTTTTGAAAGGGATACAGTAACGGTTGCTGAAGAACTATTAGGGTGTTTGCTAATCCATAACACACCAAAAGGCCCTATTGGGGGATATATAGTTGAAACTGAAGCCTACCTAGGATATGATGATCCAGCTTGTCATTCATGTAGAGGTGCAACAAAAAGAAATGAAGTAATGTTTTTAGGATCTGGTCTAGTTTATGTATATTTAATATACGGTCTTTATTATTGTTTAAACTTTACAACTGCATCTGATGACAAACCGGAGGCAGTTCTAATAAGGGCCATTGAACCTCTTACCGGAATTGAAACAATGCAGAGCAATCGTAATAGGATTGGAGAAAAAGACCTTTGTAGTGGTCCAGGTAAATTAGCACAAGCGCTTGAAGTTGATTTGAAACTAAATGGAACTAAAGTTGGAGAAAAGGTTGCTATAAAAGTAGGAAAAGATATTTTACAAAAGCAAATAGTGAAGACAACAAGAGTTGGTTTATCTCAAGCTGCAGATTTGCCTTTGCGTTTTTACATAAGAAACAATCCATTTATCTCAAAAAGATAAAGAATTACATATTATTAGGATGAGCTAGAATAATAAATCTATCTTCAATAAGATAAGGAGTGAAAGTTGTGAAACTTAAGGACATTTATCAGTTGGCTATTCAACTTGGAATTGAAAATGACCCAAGAGATAGCGAAATGGTTGAAAGAGTATTAAGACTTGCAAAAGAAGAATTTGCAGAGCTTAAGTATGATAAGAAAAAGGACTTTGACCAGGATAAGCTCGATAATCCATATGCAGATACTCGTATACTTGCAGGAGAGAGTGACCAGGAGATTAAGTGTATTCTTACTGGTATCGATATGGAAGTAGGAGAAGTTTTACTGGCTGACAGGCTTAATGAAAAGGGTCAAAAGATTGATCTTATTTTATCACATCATCCTGAAGGCAAAGCTCTTGCCAGATTATCAGAGGTCATGAAACTTCAGGAAGACCTTTTAAATAAATGGGGAGTCCCCATATCTGTAGCAGAAGGTATTATGACTAAAAGAATCAAAGAAGTTGATCAAGGGCTCTGGCCCATAAATCATAACAGAACTATAGATGCTGCTAAACTATTAGGATTTGCTTTTATGTGTACTCATACGCCAGCAGATAATTTGGTAACAACTTTCCTACAAAACTATCTGGACAAGGCAAAACCAGAGACACTTAAAGGAGTAGTGGAGACACTAAAGGAAATTCCTGAATTTGCACAGGCAATCCAAACAAATGCAGGGCCAAAGATTTTACTAGGAACAGAAAAAAGAAGAGCAGGTAAAACAATCGTCGAAATGACTGGAGGTACAAGTGGTTCAGAAGATGCCTTTGCAAAGCTTAGCCAAGCTGGCATAAGTACATTAATAGTAATGCATATGGGGGAAAAACACCGCAAGTTAGCAGAAAAAAATAATATGAATGTTATTGTAGCAGGTCATATGGCAAGCGATTCATTGGGAATGAATCTTCTCCTTGACAAGATAGAGGAAAAAGATATAAAAATTATAACTTGCTCAGGCTTAATAAGGGTTAGTCGGAATTGACATTTCAGCGGCATATAAGCCGCTGTTTCCTTGTGGTTATTTTTTTAGAAAACAGGTGAAGGTGATTAAGCATATGGATAGGAAAAGAAAAATGGAGATATTGGCACCTGCTGGAGGGTTTGAAGCTCTTATGGCAGGTGTTGAAAATGGTGCAGACGCAGTTTATCTAGGCGGAGGTCTTTTTAATGCTCGTCAGTTTGCAGCTAATTTTTCAGATGAAGAACTTAAAAAAGCAATTTTTTACTGTCATGGAAAGGGAGTAAAAGTATATGTAACTGTTAATACCCTCATATTTAACCATGAACTTAATGAGGTAACAGACTATCTGTATTTCTTATATACAAGTGGAGTCGATGCAGTAATTATTCAAGATGCTGGTTTGTTACTACTTATAAAAGAAGTCTTACCAGGACTGGCTGTTCACGCAAGCACTCAGATGACAATACATAATCAATATGGAGCAAATTTTTTATGGAACAGGGGCGTGGAAAGGGTAGTACTTGCTAGAGAACTGTCTATAAGTGATATAAGCACGATTCACAATAAAAGTAAAATTGAATTAGAGATTTTTGTCCATGGAGCTTTATGTATTAGTTATTCTGGGCAATGTCTATTTAGTAGTATGATAGGGGGTCGCAGCGGAAACAGGGGAAAATGTGCTCAACCCTGTAGACTTCCATATAAATTAGTAGAAACCAAAGATAGTAAAATAGTCAATGAGTTTTCTGCTCCTGGAGAATTCATTTTAAGTACTCGGGACCTAAATACAATAGAAATACTACCAGAACTTATAGAGTCAGGAGCAACTTCCTTTAAATTTGAAGGACGTATGAAAAGACCAGAATATGTGGCTACAGTAATTAGAATATATAGAGCAGCACTTGATAGATATTATAGTAACTCAGACCATTATTTTGTTTCCCAAGAAGATTTAAATGCACTTGAACAGGTATTTAACAGGGATTTCACACAAGCATATTTAAAGGGAGATCCTAAAGCAGATTTAATGAGTTTTACAAAGCCCAATAATAGAGGCCTGTTTCTTGGAAGAGTGGTAGACTTTGAAAATGGGCAGGCTCTTGTAAAACTTGAAGAGGATTTATCGATTGGTGACGGAATTCAGGCGTGGGTATCTATTGGAGGACGCAAGGGAGAAACAATAAATAGTATATCCCAGAATGGGCAACGGGTAGAAATGGCATCTAAAGGATCTGTAGTGGGGTTAGATTTACCAAAGGGAATCAGAAAGGGTGACAGGCTTTTTAAGACATATGACCATCAATTGATGGAAAAAGCAGAAAAGACCTATGCTTATGAGACCAAGATATCAAAGGTTCAATTAAATCTTACAGTAAAAGGTCAAGTGGGAAAACCATTAGAAGTATATGCTCAGGATGAAAAAGGAAATAGTGTTCACGCATCATCAGAGATTGCCTGTCAGGAAGCTATAAAGCATTCCTTAACAGAAAATGTACTTATTAAACAACTCGGAAGATTAGGAGATTCAGAGTATGAATTAGGAACTTTGTCGCTTGAATTACAAGGTCAAATAATGCTTCCATTAAGTGAGCTTAATAAAGTTAGAAGGATAATTGTAGATAAGCTAGAAAAACACAAAGGAGAAAGTATTTCTGGACTTAGCCATCAGGAGTTTCTAAAAAACAAAAAAGTGTTTTTAAATAAAGCTCAAAGTACACAGAAACGGCGAAAGAAACACCGACTCAAGCTTAATGTCAAAGTGGGTGACTACGCTTCCTGTGTTGAAGCATTATCCCAAAATGTAAATGCAATCTATATTCCATTATTTCCTTTAAAAAATAAACAGTTTACAGTTAAACAGGCAAAAACTTCTATTATAAGTGGAAAAAATAAGGGGATCAAAGTAATCCCCTATCTCCCAAGAATTGTTCATTCAGATAAGATAAATGATATAATAAAAGCATTAGATTATATTAGACAGGCGGCACCTGAAGGTATTTTAGTAGGTAACCTAGGTTTAATTCAATTAATACAAGAAATAGCACCTGAAATACCTATATATGGCGACTATTTCTTAAATGTATTAAATTGGGCAGCTGCTAAGTTACTTTTAAGAGAAAAGATAGTAAGTTTGTGTTTATCACCTGAATTAAACTTTACTCAATTAGAAAGATTTCCTAATGAAATACTGGAGATGTCTGAGTGTTTAGTTCATGGTTATTTACCTTTGATGGTATCACGTTATTGTCCAGTAGCTGCCCTTGGTGGCGGTTGTGACAGATCTTCACAAGATAATCTTGCTTGTAACAGGCAGCTTGGCCTTAAAGATAGAAAAGACTATGTATTCCCGATTGAGATGGATTATCACTGCTCAATGCATCTTTATAATGCCAATGTTTTATCCTTAATTGATAGTTTGCAAAGGTTTAAGGATTTTGGCATAGGGGGAATCAGATTAGAGATGGAGCAAGAAGATGAAAGACAGGTGTTAAAGGTACTAGGATATTATAGAGACGCATTAGAAAATGAAACTTTGGATAGGATGGATCTGATTAAGAAACTGTATCCGGGAGGAGTAACTAAAGGGCATTATTTTAGGGGAGTGGAATAGTGATAATGGATGGCAGAAAGAAGGTTTTAGAAAAACTAGAATATAACAAGATTATTCAACTTCTTGCAAGAGAAGCCAGTTCTAATCTAGGAGTAGAAAAAATTGAACAGATAAAGCCTTCGCATAATTTACAGGAAATCAAAATCCTTCTACAGGAAACTAGTGAGGCAAGTGAGGTAATAAGATTAAATCCCCAGTTTTCTATAGGTGGGTTTAGAAACATTAAACCATATATCAAAAGAACGTTATTAGGATTAAGTATTGAACCTGATAACTTTTTAGATATCACTATCTCCATAGGTAGCGGTATCAAAGTAAAGCGTTTTTTTGAAAATTTGGGTAACAAGTATCCTTCAATTTCACGACAGGTACAAAGAATTGAGAATTTGTCCAATTTAAAAAACAGTATTGAAAAAATAATTACTTCGGAAGGCACAATAGCCGATGATGCCAGTCCTAAATTAAAGGAAATAAACAGAGGAATTATTGATACTAAAGAAAAAACAAAAAGTAAGCTTCAAGGAATAATCCATTCTGTTGCCATGCAAAAAAAGCTTCAGGAGCAGATTGTTACAATTAGAAATGGTAGATATGTAGTACCAGTAAAACAAGAATATGTATCACAAGTTCCTGGAATGGTTCATGACCAATCCGCAAGTGGTGCTACGGTATTTATTGAGCCAATGGTAGTAGTTGAGTTAAATAACAAACTCAAACAATTATTGCTTCAGAAAAAAAGTGAGGAAGAAAGAATTTTAAGTGAGCTTAGCCAAATGGTGGCAGTTGAAGAAGTGCCATTATTGGAGTTAATTGAGGCATTAACAAGCCTAGATGTTTTTTTTGCTAAAGCCAACCTTGCATATAGATTAAGAGCAACGAAACCCATAATAAATCAGAAAAAATATATAAATCTAAAAAATGCAAGACATCCTCTAATTAAGGAAGATGAGGTTGTACCAATAGACTTTTGGCTTGAAGATAATGTTACTATGGTTGTAATTACCGGACCAAATACAGGAGGAAAAACAGTAACTATAAAAACCGTTGGACTATTAACGTTAATGGGGCAAAGTGGTCTTTTTATACCTGCTGCTGAAGAAAGTGAAATAACTCTAGTAGATAGTGTTTATGCAGATATTGGGGATGAGCAAAGTCTTGAACAGTCATTGAGTACATTTTCATCCCATCTAACCAATATCATTGATATCTTAAGTAGTGCAACCGATAATAGTCTAATACTACTAGATGAACTAGGTGCAGGAACAGATCCCATTGAAGGAGCAGCTCTTGCAATGTCTATATTGGAGTATCTACATGATCGAGATATCCTTACAGTTGCTACAACACATTATGGTTCATTGAAACATTTTGCTTATAATACTGCTGGGGTTGACAATGCTAGTGTAGAATTTGATATAGCAACTTTAAGACCAACTTATCGACTGTTAATGGGTTTACCTGGTAAAAGCAATGCCTTTGAAATTTCCAAAAAGCTAGGGTTACAGCTTTCGGTAATTGAAAGGGCAAGGGATTTTATGAATTCTGATGAGATTGAAGTAGGAGATTTAATTCAAAGTCTAGAAGAAAGCAGAAAGGAATTAGAATATCAAAAACAGGAAATTCTCAGGGAAAAACAGGAAGCTGAAAATTATAAGCAACTTTTCAAAAACAAATATGTGAAGTTTAAAGATAAAGAAAATCAGATTTTAGAAAAAGCGGCAGATGAAGCACGTGAACTTCTTAAGAGAGTAAAGCTAGAAGCGAAGGAAATCATTCAAGGTTTACACACATCTAAAGAAATCCAGGAAACCCAAAACAGTCTGAAGTCTTTAGATGATAGAATTTCTAAGGTTAAAGCCGAAAAAGAACATCAATTTGCTGGAGAGAAACCTAAAGCGTTACACATAGGTGATGCAGTATATATTCCCAAACTTAATCAAAAGGCTACTGTGCTAGAGCTGACTGGAGATGGCAGGGATGTATTAGTCCAGGCAGGAATAATGAAAATCAATGTGAATATTAAGGATCTAAGAATAGTATCTAAAAATGAAACTAAAAAGGAAAAGTCAAAACCCATAACGGCAATGATAATAGAAAAGAGTAGAAGCATATCACCTGAGTTAGATCTAAGGGGCTATAATGGAGAGGAAGCAATTAAGACTATTGAAAAGTACATTGATGACGCTGTACTTGTAGGATTAGGGCAGTTGTCTTTAATTCATGGCAAAGGTACTGGTGCCTTAGCAAAAGCTGTTCAGGGGTATTTAAAAACTCATCCCCAAGTAAAAGACTTCAGATATGGACAGCATGGTGAAGGGGGACATGGAGTCACAATAGTCAAGCTATAATTACACATATCTCTAATAAGTGTATATAGTAGCAACAAAAGTACAAATAAAAGGGAACTTGGTTTCATTTAGTCCAAGTTCCCTTTTCATATTTATCTAGTTTTAGCCGTTATGACATCACTTAGCCGATTTCCAGCTACAATTTGATACTTATAATTTTGATTGGGTTCGATAGCTTCATCTAAAAATGATGTTCCAGTTGTAGAACCAAGCTGTTTCTTCAGATTGCCATTTTCCCAACGCTGAATACTATAGGTAATATCTGAACCTAAGGAATTCCAGCTTAATAGTATACCATGGTTATTACCATCATTTATCAGTTCTATACTTAGCTCTAATGGCACTTCTCCAGGTTCAAGATCAATCTCGTTATCATTATCGCTATTATTTCCAGGGCCTGAACCTGACACTTTACCAAACAGTTGGTGATCATCTAAATCGCAATAATCACTTGGAATATCTTCAAGAGACATTCTTCTTTCTGTTACTACATTGTCTGGACAACCTCCAGTTTGCCCTGGTTCAGGTTTAAGAGCTAAAACTGGAAAACCTCTGTGTTTTTCATCTTCACAAAAATATACGGTTATTTTACTTTGTGCATCATGCATGTCACAAATTTCTGTTGGATACTCCATATCATAGTCTTCAGGATAGACACCTGGACGAGTTTCTGGTGGAACATATGGGACTGGTCTTTGCATGTAAACCCCATAAACTATATCAGTACAATATTCAGAAGGTCTCTTGCCAGTTTCAGCGCAAATTGGCGCTTCTATCCAAACATCTGAAATCTCTTTAGGAACATTATCCCGAATAAATACTTCATTTATTATATATTGACTAGGTGTCAGTTCACTTGGTAACAAACCGGATTTGGCGTCTATGGCAGTATATACTAGGTTTGCTGGTCTAGTAAACTGTTCAACAGGCTTATCTTTTAAAGCTTCTTGCATTGCAGATTTCCAGATAGCAGCGGGCATGTGACCACCATAAACCGCTTTAAGATAATGCTTAGGTGTGGTCTCGTCATATCCCATCCATACTACACTAGTATATTCAGGAGAATAGCCTGCAAACCATGCATCTCTAAAGTTGTTACGCAGGTTATCAAACTCTGGCAAAGGTGGTAACTGGGTTGTACCAGTTTTACCAGCCGCTGGCCTACCTAAATTAGCTCTTGTTCCAGTACCACTTTGAATAACTGTAACAAGCATATCAGTCATTAAGTAAGCAGTCTGTTCACTCATTACTACACTTTTATTAGGGTTAGCTTCATACAAAACCTGGCCATCTTTATCCACTATTTTACGGATAGCATGAGGTTCTATCAGCACTCCTTGATTAGCAAAAGCACCATAGGCACCAGCCATATCTAATGGTGATACACCTTGAGTTAAGCCACCAAGAGCTAAACTGAGGTTTTGATCAGTATCCAAAAGGGGTAAACCAAGTTTTTTTGCAAAATCAAATCCTTGTTTAACACCCACCTGTTGTAATGCTCTAAGGGCAGGAATATTAATAGAATCTTTTATAGCAGCCCTCATTGTAAGAAGTCCTCTCCATCTTCTATCGAAGTTGTGAGGTGAGTAGGTTGACCCTCCTGCACCACCTGGGAAATCAACTGGAGCATCATCATAAACTGTCGCAGGTGAATAGCCTGCTTCAAGGGCTGGTCCATAAGCGGCTATAGGTTTAATAGTAGAACCTGGTTGCCTTTTCATATCAGTAGCACGATTAAGACCTCTGCGTGTTGTAAGTTCTCTACCGCCAACAAGTGCCATTATTTCTCCATTACGATGATCTAGAAGTACTGCTGCACTTTCCACTAAGATTTCATCTACTCCCTCCGGGAAGTTGGCTGGATCTTTATATACACTCTCAAGATTTGTCTGTACTTTAGTATCCATGGTAGTATAAATGCTTAAACCTGATTTAAAAATTTGTACCGATTCTATACCCATCTCTTCTAATATAGAAGAAGCTTCCTTAATAACATAATCAGTAAACCATGGATAATTGTCTTCAAGTTGCGTTCTATTTTCATTCAAAACAAATTCTTCCTGTTTAGCTTCTTCTGCTTGTGCTTCAGTAATAAAATCGTACTTTGCCATCATGTTCAAAACAGTATTCCGTCTATTCATGGTTGACTCCGGATTATTGTATGGCGAATACGTCGAAGGCCTTTGAACTATACCTGCTAGAAGAGCAGATTCGGCAAGTGTTAACTCGTCAAGTTCCTTATCAAAATAGGTCTGAGCAGCTGTTCTAATACCCGATGCACCATGACCAAAATAAATATGATTAAGATATAAATTAAATATTTCATCCTTTGTATATACTCTCTCTAGTTGAATAGCCAATATTGCTTGCTGAATTTTTCTTTCCATCTTTTTTTCCCTGTTAAAAATAAAAGCATTATTGGCAAGCTGCATTGTAATAGTACTAGATCCTTCAGCGTAACGACCTTGACGGAGGTTAGTAACAACTGCTCTGCCAATGGATTTTATATCCACTCCGAAGTGCTCATAAAATCGAACATCTTCTGTTGCAAGAAATGCTTTCTTTACGGTATCTGGAATCTCATCAAATTCCGCCCATATTCTATTTTCTGTGCCCCTTAATTGTGCAATGATTTGGTCATCATTATCATAGACAAAAGCAGATAAATCAGGGTTATATTCCAGATCAAAATCAGGCATATTTTTTACGACACCAACCATAAATCCAATACCTGCACCACCAATAATAAAAACTAATAATAATATTAGAAAAATAGAAAAACGCTTTGCATTTAACTTGCGCTTCTTCTTTCCTTTATTGTTTTTTGTGTTTGACATTTTGCTTACCTCCTTGAGATGTCATGACAAATAATCCACCCATTGCCTAACATAGTTCATTATAACACAAATGAAAACCAAGAGAAAATCATAATATTATGTTGTATAGGAAACTTTAATTGTGCTAAAATATAATAACTGAATTAAACGGTTCTTCTTACCTAGGTAAGAAGATTATTTTTTTTAAAGTTGGAGGGATATTAATTGTTAATAAATGATCTTAAGACTCAGCTAGAAATAATTAAAAGGGGCACAGCTGAAATTATTCCAGAAACAGAATTAATTACCAAGCTCGAAAACTCCATTAAAAGTAATAAACCCTTAAAAGTAAAATTGGGTCTTGACCCGAGTGCTCCGGACATTCACTTGGGCCATACAGTAGTATTACATAAAATGAGACAATTTCAAGAACTTGGCCACCAGGTTATCATCATTATTGGTGATTTTACTGGGAAAATTGGAGATCCCACAGGAAAATCTGAAACAAGAAAAGCTTTGACTGATCTTCAAATAAACAGAAATGCCCAGACATATAAAGAACAAATTTTTAAAATTTTAGATAAAGAAAAGACAAAAGTTGTTTTTAATAGCCATTGGTTAGCACCTCTAAATTTTGCACAAATTGTTGATCTAGCTGCCAAAACTACTGTTGCAAGAATGCTTGAAAGAGATGATTTTTCAAAAAGATACAGTACCAATCAACCAATTAGCATCCACGAGTTTTTTTATCCATTAATGCAGGGATATGATTCGGTACATCTTGATGCTGATATTGAATTAGGCGGAACTGACCAGAAATTCAACTTATTAATGGGGCGAACCCTACAAAAAGAATATGATCAAGAACCTCAAATAGCAATTACAATGCCTATCCTAGAAGGATTAGATGGTGTTCAAAAAATGAGCAAAAGTCTAGGAAACTATATAGGCATCAGCGAAGCTCCTAAAGACATCTATGGTAAAGCAATGTCTATAGCTGACGATTTAATGCTTCGATATTTTGAGTTAGTTACCGACATTTCTTTAGACGAATTAAATCAATTAAAGTTGCAGTTAGAAAGTGGTCTACTTCATCCAAGAGATACAAAAATGAGATTAGCAAAAACCTTAGTATCCATGTATTATGGAGATGACTTAGCAGCAAAAGCAGAAGAGCATTTTAAAACTGTATTTCAAAAGAGAGACTTACCAGATGATATTCCAGAATTTATAATTACAGATGAAATTCTTGATAATGGCATGGTATGGCTTCCTAAAGTTCTTGTTGAGAGTGGTTTGATAGCGAGCACTAGTGAAGCTAGAAGGCTAATTAAGCAGGGAGCAGTTAAAATTGATGATAATAGGATAGACGAGATGGATTACATGCTTCAACCAAATGATAATATGGTAATTAAAGCTGGTAAGAGAAAATTTCTAAAAATAAAATTTAAATAATTTTTAAACAATCCAAATAGTATTACTTAATCATTTGCCAGGTGAAAATAAGCCTGGCTTTTTTATATTATTATTGCACCTTTTCCGAAGTATTTCATATATTTATGATATGGGGGAGGTGATTACATTTGTATAAAAGAAGAAAAAAAATAAGAATTAACCCCGTTACCAAAGTTTTAATATTTTTGGTATTATTTATATTACTGGTAGTATTATTTCTAGAAGTATCTTTAAAGCCTTCATTAAGTGCACTAGCAGAAACCCAGGCACAGTGGACCGCTACTGAAGCCATTCATCAAGCTATTCTTGAAGAAATTGCATCAGATATTAAATATACTGATTTAGTTATACCCCATAAAGATAAGGATGATAGAGTAGTGTTCATGCAGGCCAATTTACTAGTTGTAAATAGGCTTGCATCTGAATCTGTATTGAAGGTTCAAAAACATTTAGAACAAATGAGAGAGGAAAGTTTCTCTATTCCCCTAGGTCAAATTACAGGAATTAAGCTATTAGCAAACTTCGGACCTAAGATAAAGTTTAAACTATTACCTGTAGGTACAGTTAGGGTACAGATTTCTGATGACTTTACACAAGCAGGAATTAATCAAACACGGCATAAAATTTATCTTAATGTTAGTAGTGATATGAAAATTGCCTTCCCATTAATTGCAACAGACACCAATGTAGAAGCACAGGTTCCTATTGCAGATTCTATCATTGTTGGTCCAGTACCTGATACCTATATGTTCTTAGATATAGGGGCCCAGGCAAAACTATCAGATTTAACTGAATTATAGCCATTGACATCGATAAATATGTCGGGTATTATTGGCAATGACTGATACCAGTACTTTAGTACTGGTTTTTTCATGCTATTACAAGCTAAATCTAATTTAAAACTCCAGTAATATTAATGTTTTGTAAAAGGAGTTGGTACTATTGATTTTACTAATAGACAACTATGATTCATTTGTGTTTAATCTTTATCAATACTTGGGACATTTAGGTGAAGAAATAAAGGTTGTTCGTAATGATAAAATAACCATCGAAGAAATCGCAGAAATGAATCCTGAACACATTATTATATCTCCAGGGCCATGCACACCAAATGAAGCTGGAATTAGTCAGGAAGTTGTAAATAGTTTTGCAAATAAAATTCCAATTTTAGGAGTTTGTTTAGGCCACCAAACAATTGGACAGGTTAACGGTGGGCAAGTAGTAAGAGCACAAAGATTAATGCATGGAAAGACTTCTGAAATTTATCATGATGGGAAAACTATATTTAAAGGATTAAAAAATCCTTTAACAGTTACTCGTTATCACTCGCTAATTGTGAACAGAGACACCCTCCCAGATTGTCTGGAAATTAGTGCTGAAACAGATCAAGGAGAAATCATGGCGTTTCGTCATAGAGACTGCTTAATTGAGGGAGTTCAGTTTCATCCTGAAGCAATTCTTACAGAACAGGGGTATGATTTGCTAGAAAATTTCTTAAAATTAAGATATGTGGATAATATAAAATAATTTAAGTAGCTCGGAGGTTTTCATGGAAAAAGGAAATAAGGTTTTTGTAAAGAAAATAAAAGCAGAATGGGACCCAGAGAGAATTTTCCCATTCTTTTTGGATGGAGAACATCCATTTTTTTTAGATAGTGGTCTATACCATTCAGAAATCGGCAGATATTCATTTATGGGAAATAATCCTTATCTGATTTTTAAATCAAGAAAAGAACAGATACACATTTTGGAGAAAAACAAGGTCACCCAAATAGATGGAAATCCAATTGACGTACTGGATACTATTTTAAAAGATAATAGATGTTTACCCTTAGATTCCTCTTATCCTCCATTTCAAAATGGAGCAGTTGGTTATTTAGCATATGATTTAGGATGGCATATGGAAGTTCTTCCTGATATGGCCCAAAATGATATAGATTTGCCTGAAGGATATTTTGCTTTTTATGATTGTGTACTTGCTTACGATCATCTTGAAAAAAACTGCTTTCTTTTTTCATCAGGGCTTCCTTTAAAGGGCAAAGCAGCAGAAAATAAAGCAAAAGATAGATTAGAAGAAATGAATAAAAAGCTTAATTCATTCTTTAACCAATCACATACACCTCTTAAAAATGAGCTTCTACAAACAGAAACGCTAGAATTAAAATCTCATTTTACTAGAGAAGAGTATTGCGAAGCAATTCAAAAGGTAAAGGATTACATCGCGGCAGGGGATATATATCAAGTTAATATGACACAAAGATTTGAAACAAAAAGCCTAGTTTCCCCATGGGACCTTTATTGTAAATTGCGGAGGATTAACCCAGCTCCATTTGCTGCTTATCTAGATTTAGAAGAGGGTTATGTAATAAGTGCATCCCCAGAAAGATTTATAAAAATGGATGGAGATTATATCGAAACAAGACCAATAAAGGGTACTAGGCCAAGGTCTGAGTGTAATGATTTTAATGATAAAATGAAAAATGAATTATTAAATAGCGAGAAAGATAGAGCAGAACTAGTGATGATAGTGGACTTAGAAAGAAATGACTTAGGTAGAGTCTGTGAGTTTGGTTCAGTAAAAGTAGAAGAATTGTTTAGATTAGAATCCTATGCTACTGTTTTTCATCTAGTTTCAACTATTACAGGAAAACTAAAACCAAATTATCATTTTAAAGAAGTTATAAAATCAACATTTCCCGGCGGGTCAATAACAGGGGCTCCAAAAATACGTGCTATGGAAATAATTGAAGAGTTAGAACCTGTAAAAAGAGGTATTTATACTGGGTCAATTGGTTACTTAAATTTAGCAGGAAATATTGATCTTAATATAGTTATCCGGACAATTATCATTAAAGGTGACAAAACCTATTTCCAAGTTGGAGGCGGGATTGTAGCAGACTCCAATCCCGAAGAAGAATATCAGGAAACTCTAGATAAGGCAAAAGCATTAATAATGGCACT
Organism: Desulfitibacter sp. BRH_c19; assembly: GCA_001515945.1. NCBI lineage: Bacteria > Bacillati > Bacillota > Clostridia > Neomoorellales > Desulfitibacteraceae > Desulfitibacter > Desulfitibacter sp. BRH_c19. The sequence goes on along the minus strand of LOER01000046.1, from coordinate 4,431 downwards.
ACAAAGATAAAAGGGAAGTTGATAAAATGAAAGTCTGGTTTAATGGAATAATCGAGGATAATAAAACACCATTAATACCCCTAGATGATTATGCCCTTCTATATGGATATGGTCTTTTTGAAACCCTTCTTATTGATAACGGAAGACCAATACTTTGGGAGGAACATATCATGCGAATGGTTAATTCTGCAAAAGAGTTCAAAATGGAGTTACCTTTTCAATCAGATAAATTGCTCCAGGAGGCTTTTAAGCTTATCGAGATTAATAACATAGAACATGGAAGTATTAGAATAACCTTATCAGGTAGTTCAAACATATTTATGACATGCAAAAAAGGAATACCTTATAATAATAGCTTATATAATACTGGAGTTTTACTATCTGCCAGGAAAGAAATAGAGGTATATAGTAGTAACTGGCTACTAAATCATAAAACCTGTTCATATATGAATAAACTATTAATCAAAAAAGATCAAGGGTTAAAAGGGTATTTTGATGCTGTTTTGGTTAATGAAAAAGGAAATGTTACAGAATGCTGTGTGAGCAACATCTTTTGTGTGCAAGATTCCATATTATATACACCACCAATTACTGCTGGAATATTACCTGGAATTATGAGAGATGTTGTATTTAAGCTTACAGCTGGTAGCAATATGAAAATAAAGGAGATGGATTTTACATTTGATTTTTTAGTTGGCTGCCAAGAAGTTTTTTTAACTAATTCTTTAATGGGAATAATGCCAGTACAGCGCATAGAGGAGCATTCCTTTGAAGTACCTGCTGAGATAACAACACATTTAACTAAAAAGTATAAAGCATATCAGTTGTAGATATACGACAATCCACCTATCATATTGGATTGTTTTTAGTTTTAAAGTGAACTCGTTCAGCCAAAGCTGAACATTGGGGAATCAGATGGAGACTCTACTCCACCTGATTTAGAGTCCACTTATAGAAGTGGGGGTCTTAACCCATATAGAATATTTTGGATAACCAGATTTAGTAAAGGCCATGTTTTATAATATATGTTACAATGAACAATGAACTTAATATGTATATTAATCAATTGTAGGGAGAATACAACTATGACAGAAAAAAACAAACAACCACTAATAGAAGTGGACAAACAGTTCTATCTTAGAATACCAGTTAAGACACATGTGCTGACAGAAGACGACAGTATAATTGATGCTGTTCAAAAGTATGCTACCCCTGTTTTGCAAGAAGGAGATATAGTTTTTGTAAGCGAAAAAGCAACAGCTATTACACAAGGTAGAGCAATTAAACTAAAGGATATTAAACCAAGATTCTTAGCAACCTTTCTTTCAAAGTATGTAAAGAAAGTTAGTTACGGTATCGGACTAGGAATGCCAGAAACTATGGAAATGGCATTTCGTGAAGTTGGTACCTTAAGAATTATTTTCGCAGCTATAGTTAGTGTTATAGGAAAAATATTTGGCAGAAGTGGGGATTTCTATCGTATCGCAGGAAGAAAAGTTGCTATGATAGATGGACCAACACCATATACATTACCTCCATATAACCAGTACGTAGTTTTAGGTCCTGAAAACTCCAATCAACTAGCAAACGAAATCGCACAGAGAATTAAGGCTGTCTGCGCAATAGTGGATGTTAATGACATAGGTAGTGAAGTAATATCGCTATCAGATAATTCTGCCCTTACAAAAAATGAGGTTGCTGCTATTTTAAAGGACAATCCACTTGGACAAGGTTCACAACAAACACCTATAGGCATTATTAGAAGTCTTGGAAAAGAAGAAAGCCTGGCACTATCCCAGGTCTCTGCGGCAGATAAACAGGATTCTTGACTTCAGGTAGAGTTTCCCACAGGATTAGTTCAACTACAGTTCAGGGAAAAACATCTGAACTAAGTTTCACTGAATTACTCCATCTAAAGGTTATAGAGCGAAACTTCATTTAATCAGCAGATTAAATGTTTAGCTGAGCTAATCCTTTAGGGGAAACCGTTATCCAGGGACATAGCACCGCTTATCTCCCACCTACGACCGTAGTTCTAGCATTGAGATTTTTGCAAGAAATACCAGTACAAGCTAGAAGATGGGAGTCTTGGAGTGAAACTTGTCAGCTTGTTGGCATAGCTGAACCCATGCAAGGCTAGCGGTGATAGTCATCGGATAAATAATAGCCTGAAATTTAATAAGAATAAGTCTAAGACTTAAATATTTTTAGCTTAGTAAGGAAACTTGCTACTTTAGGCCCAATTCTAGGTATTGAATTTAAGTCTTTTACTTTAACTCCACCAAGAAGCAACAGGCTAAAAGAATAGATTATCATCCCAGTTGAAATTGCAAAAACTACAGCTAATGTATTACCTATTGAGTTGATTGTTAATTCATAAACCAACAATGCTACAATTGCCATTAGTATAGTACATATTAAAGGGATTGTAACGTTCCTTTTCCAGCTCATTTTTAGTGAAGTATATTTTTTAACGTGATAATAATTAAGGAGTACTGAAACTGTAAAACCTGTAACTGTGGCAATCCCGGCACCAATAATTCCTAGTGTAGGTATACCTACAAGAATATAATTAAGGGATCCTTTTATAATAATACCAACAGTTAGGTTTATTACAGGCAAATAAGTTTTACCCATTCCTTGTAAAGCCCCACGTGTAGTTTGGTATAATCCTAAAAGAAGTGTTGAAGGTGCCAAAACTGCTATACTTTTACCTACTTCGGGTATCTTAAATAACATTTCTGCTATAGGTGTGCCAAGTATGAAAAGACCTGCAGCAGCTGGTAGCCCTATTAAAAATGTTACCCATAAACCTAGATTTATTCTATACCTAGCATCCTCTAATTGATTTTTTGCAAGGGCCTCAGAAATTGTTGGCACGAGACTTATTGCCACGGAAATAGTTATTATGGGGGGTAAATTAATTAAAACATTGGCCATTCCAGAAAATTGACCAAAGAGTTCAGTTGCTCTTGCAATAGAATGCCCAGCATCCTGTAACCTTGTGGGAATTATGGTAGCGTCTATTACTTGCATAATTGGGACAACAAGTCCGCCAATGGAGATTGGTAAGGCTAATGCAGTTATTCTTTTCATTAATGTTATAACTGGTTCAGCTTCGTGTATTGCAGAGAGAGAGACGGCATTATTTTTTTGATGTTTATTCCTAAAAGAAATATAGGCTATTATAAGAACAAACAAAGCTGCTATACTTCCTGTTACTGCTCCAAAAGCTGCACCAGCAGCAGCAAATTCAATACCTCTTGGAATAAGGATATATGCAAGGGCTAAAACAGTAGCAACTCTGATAAATTGCTCAAATACTTGGGATAAAGCTGTAGGAACCATTGTTTGATTCCCTTGAAAATAACCTCTAAAGGCTGAAGAAATAGCAGTTACAAAAATAGCTGGTGAAATCGCTAGTAATGCATAATATGCTCTTGTATCAAATAAAACGTTGTTAACTATCCATCTCGAGTTAAGCATTAATAATAATGTAATTACGAAACCAACAATGGCTAAAATTGATAATGAAACAAAGAATACTCTTTTAGCTCCTGTATCATCACCTTTAGCCTGCTTTTCAGATACTAAAATAGAAATAGCAACAGGAATCCCTGCAGTAGATAGTGCCAATAGCATTGTATATATGGGATAAGCCATTTGATATAGACCAATTCCCTCACCGCCAATTAGACGAGCTAGTGGAATTCTATATAAAGCCCCCATTACTTTTACTATCAAGCCTGCTACGGATAAGATAAAAGCTCCATGAAGGAAACTCCTACTAGTCATATATAAACCTACTTTCAAAGAATATTAATAATGTATATATAATGTAGTAATACTTAACGAATTACAATACAAATTGTATATCATTTTTGTTATGTATGTTACCACTTAGCAAGGATCATTAAACTAAACAACAAAAAGAATCATAAAATAGAATATTATTCACAAAATATCATAACATATTACTACCATTATATAAAACATAATATAAACCTCCTTATTACTACAAGATATTCATGAAGGTAAAAACAAGGTAAAAACAAAGAAAAACAAGTCGAAAAGCAGTTGACAAAGATATAAAGAGATGTTAATATAACTATTGTCGTTCGAAACGGCAAAGCAACAAAAGCAAGAATCACCAAGAAATACCAGTTGCAAAGAGGACGAAGAAATGTTAAACTAGAGTTCCGGCCGATGAGGCCAATGATCTTTGAGAATTGAACAGTGATAAGAATTAGACCCGTTAATTGAAACAACAGTAATAAAATTAATGGACAACAAAAAGTCCGATTTAAGCTAAGCTAGATCAAACTAGTAAAGTTAGTAACTAACGAAAGTTAGTTCAAATATTAACTGGAGAGTTTGATCCTGGCTCAGGACGAACGCTGGCGGCGTGCTTAACACATGCAAGTCGAACGG